>NZ_JBMFLX010000016.1:0-27328 GCF_049970975.1 Infirmifilum sp.
TTCTACGACTAAGTCCCACATCTTAAGTTTTCTCAAAGCGAGCTTTTATCTTTTCTACTAAAGCTTACACTTTGTTAAATGCCAGGGTCCAGCTTCTCGGGCCTCCTCCCCAATCTCAACACTTCTGGTTAGGGTTAATTTCTCCGAGTATTTCTCGATAATCCTACGGCGAGGGCTAAGCAATACGAGCCCCTCTAAGGTCCAAAACCTCTGATGCGAGCTTGAACAGTGCCTTATAAACAGGCTCCAGGCCACAGTCGGCGGCGAGTATTCTCATCTACTTCCTCCTGTAATCCTGATGAGTGTCTTGAAAAAGTGCTTCCTAGCTAGCTCGCAAGCCTTCCCGGGAGACTTAGCCATGTAAGTATTCCATATCGACAGGTAAAAGATGCCTGCTAGTATCCTGTAAACCAGGTTATCTATAGTTGTATCTTCTATATACAAGATATTTGTGTACTCGTCGACAACAAGCCCTTCTGTGACAGTGTTTCCGTGTGGAATTTTCTTGTCGATTTTAACGGTTATAAGATCAGGTGGCTGGAGGCCCTCAAACATCGCTAGGGACTTAGCGATCTCAAGCAACCTAGCTAGCTGATCCCTATTCACCTAAACCATCTCTAATATCATAAGGTGCAAAAAATAAGGATTAATACTCGAGAGCCTTAAGCTGCAACCCTCAGCACAAATTTTCTTATTATCTCGTCAAGGTCTTCGAGGCTCCTCAGAGTAACCTTGTCATAGTTTTTGGCGAGAGCCCAGAGGGGGCTGTCCCGTGTGACCGAGTACTTCACGCCATGCTTGGATTTGCCTACTTCGTTTATGTATTCCCGCTCTTTCAGCCTCTCTAGAACGTCTTTAATCAGTGTAAGCACGACTGGGTGAGTGTCTATGCCTGCCAACACAGCTATCTTCTTCGTGTTGAAAGTTATCATTCCACCCCTAGTATGTCTGATCATCTCAAGGATCGTCAGTATAACCTTGGAGCTAAACTCTCCATAGTTACGGTAAAGTGGAGGGACGCTCACACTCAGACAGAACATCTTCTTAGTCCATTAGTTGAACACTTAACATGACTTGAACTCCCTTCATATTTCAATAGAAATACATTGTACTTCCTGAGAGGCTCCACGGGCATTGAACATTTTAGTTTCGGTATGTGTGGTAATAAAGGTATCATTGATGTCGAAGGACATGGCCAGCAGTAGACGGCTACGAGGACTTGCCACAATCCTATCAGCCGTTG
This sequence comes from Infirmifilum sp., assembly GCF_049970975.1. Classification (NCBI taxonomy): domain Archaea; kingdom Thermoproteati; phylum Thermoproteota; class Thermoprotei; order Thermofilales; family Thermofilaceae; genus Infirmifilum; species Infirmifilum sp. The sequence continues at coordinate 1,244 of NZ_JBMFLX010000016.1, forward strand.
CGAACCCGCACAGAATAATGATACTTGAGTTCCTCGAGCAAAACCCGAGGCGTTACGGGGAAATTGCAGAAGCACTTGGGGTAACGCAGGCCGCGCTTGCGCACCACCTCAAGAAGTTAGAGGCTGCAGGGCTAGTCGAGCACAAAAACGAAGTCTACAAGACAACATCACTGGGAAGAAAAATACTCTACCTGATAAAAAACATGGATGTAATATCAGCACAAGATGTTCAAGTATACACCACTTACGGTTTTTCCGTACCATTGGAAGAGTACCTGGACTTAATCCTCTCATCAAGCACAGTCTCTTGCAGGAAGAGGCTTCTCAGCGAAGTTGCCAAGGAGGTCAAAGAGGCTATAGGAAGCGATGAGGGGGTCCCTCAGTCCACCGTGAACTCTATGGCGGAGGTATACGCTGCCAGGCTAAGATGTCCCCTTAAGCTCCAGGGTAATGTTCTCGGCCTCATGGGACGCGAGATCACAGAACAAGCTGTGAGTATTCTTTCAGAGGCTGGGTTATGGGATCTCGTCAGGTCAAACCTTATCCTATTCGACTCAGAATGGGAGAGAGGTGCTTCCTCTATTTTTCTTCCCTCGCCTAACAGTGAGCAGTTGAAAAAAATATTAAAGAACGCAGAGCTCTTCCCCGAAATAGTTCTAAAGATATCGCCAGAGACGGGAGGAGAGATTAATTATCTGCTAGATCTGTTACTGGCCGCTAGTCCAAGCGGCTCTGCGACACTGCTTATGGATATCTCTCAGACAGGTGAGCTTACCGGCAGTATTCTGTCAACTATAGAGACGCGTTTACCCCTAGGAAACATTATCCTTGTTTTTAAAGGATGGGAACATGTGTCCGAAAAGATGATCCTGCTGCTAACCCGTCTAATAAACAGCGGTTTGCAAGTGGTTTTCTCGTCGGGAAACATATTCCCCTCAGGAAGATTATACGCCTTCAAAGACGACGATACGCCTACTATACACTTTGGCGCAGCTAGTTTTAACATGCCATTTGTTCTAGACAGGAAAAGGGTTCTAAGCGACCCCCGAGACTTTATAGCGGCGGCGTTCTCCCCATTAGAGCGCATCGTTTCGAGCTATAAGAAGCTTGCAATGAGGATCACCAGGGTTATAGAGTTGGACTTGTCGCGGGAGCCTAGCTATACCTTTCACCTAACATTCGCGGGTCTTGAAGCCGGTTTACTACTGCACATGCCTGTGTTCTCACAGACGTTCGACGACCCTAAAAGCTATAAACGCCTTGTCTTAAGTTATGCCTCTGAGCTGTTGGAAGAGACAATAAACCATTCGACGGCTGACGACGTCCCGATATTCTCAACCTTCTATACTCCGGTACCCTACCTCTCCTTCTTAACGGCATTTCACTACAAACACAACAACCATCTAAACATTAACCCGTTAAGCCCATTTTCATTTAATCGAAAGCTTAGAACCGCGGAGAACCTGCTTGAGCTGGAGTCGAGCCTACAAGGGATTCTCAGAGACTCCATAAGCATACTCGACATCAGGACTGTGTCGCTCACCGGGACGCGTCTCAAGGAGATTTTCATGCTTGCTCAAAGAAAGGGTCTCAAACAGTTCACGATAACCCTCACGGGGCTATACGTCTGTAACACGTGTGGACACGTGATACCCTCCAGGGCTTCGCGGTGCCCTCGATGCTATTCGAGAGACCTTTCCGGCATGGTTAAGCCACAGCTATTCTACGTGAAGAGGGAGAGGCTCGATAAATGGACGCTCGAGGAGGTGGACAACCGAGTAGTCTTGGCGTGATCTATATCTTCAAGCTGTCAAGCCACTCGTTTACAAAGGCGATACAGTGGCTGGCTAGATATGATGTTGACCCGAGACTAACGGTGAAGTGAGCTTTTCTCCTGAGCTCTCTAACGACATCCGCGGGGAAGCCTATCTGGTCACCTAGTATGAACGCGTACTTCTCGCCAGGACTAATGGTAATCTTACTTATGTCCACGCCGTCCTCGACCAGTAATACAACTTTGTAGCCATTCCTTCTAAGCCACTGAACGACTTCAAATATCCCGGCTCGCTGTGCCTTTACAGCCCGGGAGAGCCCCTGCATCCCCCTCAATATTTCCTTAATGATCGTCGTCTCACTCGGAAATACGGGGAATGGTTCAAACAAGAGGGTTAGAGGGGGGTCTGGTGGGCCATTAAGCACAGCTATAAAGTATGAATCCTCTCGAATTGTATCCTTTAAGTCCCACAATGCGTAGATTGCGCTGCGCGCGACGACGTCCATCCTGCCTCCAGCAGTCGTATAGTCTTTCTCGGAAAAGCTAGGTGCAGTGACGCCAGTGTTCGAAAAGAGTACAAATACTCGTTTGGGAAGCTTCCCGCCTAGAAGAAGTTCCATTTAATATTTTCCTTCTTACGCTCATCTTCAGGCCTAATCTTTATTATGCCGCGGTGAATGGCGCAGCGCAAGCAGAGGTACTTGGTTACAGTATACTGAGGAATAATAGCGCCCTTGTCTCTGAGCTCCTTCACAAGCTGGGGATCAACCGCAACCACAGGCTTCGTTATCTTTACGGCCTTAGACCTTGGTATAAGTGCTCCACACTCGTCGCACTGAACTAGATCCTCTTTTCCTTTACCTCCCTTGTGACGTCCACGACTTTTCCTCTTTTTAGGCATGGATTATCCTACCCCCTTAGGAGTAGCGTCTTATATAAACCTTGTTGAGTCTACTCGGACAGACTCAACGCAAAGTTAACCTTTCTCTCGGGGATCCTGAGAGCCTCCACGGCAATCTCCCTTATAAACCAGTCGGGTGGAGCTGCTTTCTCCGCATTTAGACGAACACACATAGCATGTTTAAGCGTCTCCTTCTCAATCCTGTTTCTTACTCTACCAGCAGCTATCTCCTCTGCAATACGGTACGCTATATAGAACCTCTTGAATCCTTGAAAGTTCTTTTCAAGTTCAGGGAAATCTTTCTCAAACTCGAAAAGAATGTTTATGAATGTATCCTCACTCATAAAGCCGAGTAGGACTGCTGTCATCGCCAGCCTCAGCACGCGGAACACCATGTTCTCATCAAAGGAGCCGAAAACCTCCTTCATCGCGGTCTTAGGGCTTTCCCCGCTCTGAATCTTCTGAATCACCTTCTCACTATGTATTTCGATGTTGAAGAGATCTGAGAATTTATCGAACTCCTCCTCTAATCCGAGACCGAACTTCCCGACAAGGTAGACGGTAGCCAACTCCTTGTCGTATATATCTATTTTTGTCTTCCCGCGTATCGGCTCGAGGCTATTCTCCTTGTAAATCTCGCGAAGATACTCCGCAAGTTCTCGTCTATCGGTAAAAGCACCTGAAAGAATTTCACCCCAAATATTGATGGCTACCTCAACTCGCTTCTTATGCAGTTCTTGCAACACTGTTCACCAGCGACCCCCAACTAGCTCGCCTGCTCCACGACGATACGCGTTGGAAGGGGGATTTTTGACGCGGCTCTACGCAGGGCCTCCTTTGCATGCTCCACGTTCTTCGCATCTATCTTTACGATTATTATGGGCTGGTTAGTCTCTACTCTTGCCGCGCGCCCGACAGGTGTGCCAAAGGAGAGACGCATACCGTCCTGAAGCCTGTCTGCTCCAGCCATGGCCATCATTTTGTTCTCGCGTAGTATATGGTGTGGATAAACAGCTATGCGTAGAAAGTAGTTGGCGTCACCCACCTTCGCTGAAAGATACTTGTTGACGTGCTGCCTAGCCGCCTCAAGGGCGTTTGCCCGTATCTGTCCTGGCTTCAGGACCACAAGTTTAAGGGTAGTGTTAAACGAGCCCTTGGCGTTGCCTAGATCAAACTTTGGTATAAGCACCGGAGGATTGCTCTTAATATACTCCAGCCTAGTGTAAGGGGGTGTCCCAAAGTGTCTATAGCATTTGCCCGGCCTAAGTGGCATCTACATCACCAGTGTGCTCGCTTATAGCCTGCACAATTCTGTTATAAATCTTCCCCCTCATCGACGCGTTCTCTGCCGCCTGCACACCGTCACACCACATCATTTCTGCCCTTCATCCCGGCTACTGGCTTTACATCTATCTCTTATAAACCGGTACGAGTCTCCTAAATAGCTTAACAAGACCCTCAGATCTATTGCCGAAACCCTTCCCTCAGTTATAACTCTACGCATGATAATCTTACTCCTCTGCCTTCTTTCCTCTCCATAGCCTAGCTCCCGGCCCAAGAGATCAATAAATTCGAGAAGCTTGTCTATCTCTTCACGTCTAGGTCTCTCAATACTCGGTGATCTTACCTCGTTCAAAGCGTTGAAAATCTCATAGAACATGATTACAGCGGCATGAGAGGCGTTGAGAGAGGGATAATCCGGGTTAGCCTCTATGGTTACAAGCAGGTCGCACTGAGACAGCTCCTCGTTGGACAACCCCCAGTCCTCTCTTCCTATGACTATGACCTTCCTTCCACTACTCTCCGCGATAATCCTGGCAGCGTCGCGAGGCGAGACGTATCTGCGAAGCACCCTGTCCCCTTTCACCCCTGAAGTGCACACTACCATGTCGAACTCCCTGACAACCTCGTGGAAAGACTCGAGGATCCTTGCCTTCTCCACAATGTCAGCCGCATGCATGGCGTAACGCTTAGCGTCCAAGCCAACACTACACCGCGGTTTAACGAGGACCAGGTTGTACAAGCAGAAGTTCTTCATGCAGCGCGCAAGATAACCTATGTTCTGCTCGTAGAGTGGCTCGACAAACGCCACACTAATATCGGTGCTTCTTGTGCAGGCGGAGGACACTGTTCTTCGTCGAGTAGCGGTAAAGGTTTTTAATTAATCTTTGTCCTAGGGGTGCGTGGTTGATGATAGGTACGAGGGCTTCAGGAAAAGCTACAGGTGGCTCTTCAGTCTTCCAAGCCTGTGGCTGGTGTTGTTATACAATATACTATTATTACTTGTAGCTATCTTTCTCGGGCTTCTAAAGGGCTACGAGTTAAACAGTTTGCTCGTCGCCTTGGCGTCGATTGCCATCCCGTTCACGGTTACCTTCATTATTGATAGAAGAGTGCTTACCCTGAAGCGTTTACTCGGGCTTTACTCAATATATCTTGTATTTCTGTTTCCCGTCATACTTCTCGGTAAACAGCTCCTGCTCGCCACGATACCCTTCGTGCTTTTCTCCTTCTTGGTTTTTCTTGCAATAGCAAGGAGAACCGCACTAGCATCATTCCTTGCAGCTTACCTTTCAACGATTTACTTTCTGCAACACCAGTTTCTACTCTATGTCATCATACCGGTAGCCGTGTACATTACAGTGGCATTTCCCATCCTCTACAACATCAACAGGAGGGTGAAGCTTGTAGCAGGAGTGGGTGGACTAAAGTATCTTAGATCGTTTCTCAGGTACACGCTGGCTGGTGAGAAGAAGGAGGTGGAAGAGTGTCTCAGTGCAGCTGCTGTTAAGAAGACAGTTCCAATACACGTATTCGAGCTCTACAGTGATGGCGCTCTCCTAGGCAGGATAGTTGTATCAGGCGTTCATCCCGGCCCACTCCGAACCCTTGGGAGCAGCACTCTCCCTGAAGCCATACTCGAGAAATGTCACTCTGCACTCTTCTTGAAAGCCCCTGCGGGACATGGGGAGAACCTGGCTTTGAGTAGAGACGTCGAGAAAGTAGCAGAGAAAGTCTGCGGCGAGACCAGTAGGGCTGAGCAGACCGGCTCGGCTACCCTAGGGGTAGCTGACGGAAAGCTTGTCAGGAGTATATCTTTAAGGTTTTCCAATGGGGTTTCTCTATGCCTCCTCGATCCCCAAGTATCCATGGAGGACTTACCAGCAACCCTCCGTGAGGAGTTCGAAGAAGATCATGTAGTTGTTGCGGATCTCCACAACATGATCGACGACAACTTTATCCAGCTGCCTGAAGACCCACAGGAAAACCCTGAACTCCATCTCGACGTTAAGCAAACTATCCTGGAGTCTCTACGGGATGTGAGAGCCGAGGGGGTTCTAAAGGCCGGGCTTGCACGGGTCAAGTACAGTGACAAACTTAGTGTTGGGAAGGGCGGGATATCCTGCGCAGTCTTCTCAATAGACGACAAGAAGCTCGCCATAGTGAGCGTAGATGGCAACAATATGGATCCAGTATTCAAGGTGCTTGTCAACCGGGAGCTTGCCTCGGGATTAGATTACCTTCTCTTGGCTACAACGGACACACATGTCATGACAGGACTCTTCCAAGGCGTGGACTACTACCCGGTGGGTTCACTGAACAAAGAGCAGATATTAAGGAATATAAGGGACTGTCTACTGGAAGCATCCCAGAACCTGAAAGAGTGTAGAGTATCCTACAGGGTTGTCCCAGTTAACGCGCTTTTCATGGATGGCTCGAAACTCAAAGGCCTCTCAAGGGTTACAAGGCTGAACGTCCGTGATGGGTTGTTACTCGCCATGTTGGCTTTGCTGAGCCTTCCCATCCTTCTCCTTCTCCTTTAACGAAAACAATAACTCCATTACAAGCTTGCCAGCCAGCAGAGAGGTTATATCGTTGCAGTCGACCATAGGGTTGACCTCGACCAGGTCAAATCCAACAAGGGATCTAGCCTGGCCCGCGATCACGCGTAGCGCCTCTACAACACCGTGAGGGGTAAGTCCCATGGGCTCAGGTGTACCTGTTCCAGGGGCGAAAGCTGGGTCTAGAGCGTCTATGTCCAGGGAGACGTAGACATTCCTATAGGAGCCAAGTAGCTGTTCAAGCCGTTGAATGTCCTCCACGATAAATATCCTTTTTTCAGTCCTCGCGAGCTCGTATTCCTCGCGCGAGAACCCCCGCGGCTTGAAGTATGCTATAGATATTTTCTCGTTATTCTCGAGGAGTCTTCTCATCACCGTTGCATGGGAAAAACGCGTGCCTAGAGGGTACTCGTCGCGTAAGTCCATGTGCGCGTCGAAGACAACTACTAGAAGTTCATCCAGGTTAAGCGCGATCTCCGAGATTAACGGGTAGCTTACCAGGTGGTCTCCGCCAAGCGCCAGAGGGGTTTTACCTGTTTCTATAAACTCACGTACGGTCTTAGAGACTATGTCTCTTAAAACCGAGAATTCTGTCGTGAGCGGGAGGTCCCCAGCATCAAAGTATTCAAGCTCCTCGACATACATGTTGAGCACCGGGGAAAAAGTCTCGAGCTCCACCGAGACCTCTCGTATCCTCCTGGGTGCGAACCTTTGACCAGGGATCCTCGTCGCTGCGCTGTCGAAGGGAATCCCGAAAACCACGAGGGGTTCATGACCCCTTCCATGTCTGCCGAAGAGAGGCTGGCTAGGCGGGGAGAAATAAAGGTCTAAGACGCTCAAGATAAACACCTATTTCTCAGCTGCCACGAAATCGATACTCCTGATCACGGTCGCGTACTTTTCAAGAGCGGCCTCGATCTCCCGTATGTCTAGATGTGATCCCTCCAGGCTTATCTTAAGCGTCTCAGTCTTGACGTCTACCTCAGCCACGTTTACCTCTACGCGTGCCACTGAGTCGAGATTGATGAGTGTGCGGGCGATCTCAACTACACTAACGTCCCGTGGCTTCAACGCGTCTATCAAAAGGCGGGTTATGCGAGCACTCATAGTACAGGATAAAATTAACGAACAAGCTATTATTAAAACTAGTCTTTGCCCAAGACGAGCTCCAGCATTATGATCAGGAGACCGGAGGCTAGCGCAAGCAATCCATACTTTAATGGGTTTTCCCTGGCACTCTTACCCAGTGTGTAGCCAAGGCCGAGAAGCAGGAGAAGAACGAGGACGAGGGCAGAGACGCTTGCGGCCTGCATGGGGAGGAGTCCCCGCTCGCATAACGCGAAAGGTACTAGGGAAAGGAAAATAGGTGTTGATGTGCTAGCTGCGTTTACAGTGCTCAGAAAGATTCCCGCGACGTAGACCTGTCTTCTCCCAAGCCGGATAAAGAGATGCTTTTCAAGCTCCCTTAGTTCACGTGCGAGCTCAGCCCGCTCGACCAGGAATGCCCCCATAAACCCTGAGACGGCCGACGAAAAACCCAATACCAGTCCGTTGAGAACAGTCTTGCTCGGGGGCAAGTTAATTAGTAGGGAGCTCACTATTACGCCAAGCGCCAGGAGCGAGCCATCATACAGGTTTACCGCCATGTACCGCCTCGCCACGCCCGGTACCAGGTTCCCAAGCGAGGGGATCTTCATGAGAGAATGAAGCCAGTTGTGCAGGTCTTCGAGTAAACCCATGACCTATATCCAATAATAACGGAAGAAGTATGCAAATAAATATTGCTGAGAGCCTTAACAACTTGTGAAGAAACCATATCCTCACAATAACGATATACGCGGTGCGGTACTAGAGGTTCTAGCAAAGGATCCTCTTATTAAACCAGACGAGTTCGTTGAGCGTGTACGCGAGAGCCTAGAAGAGAAAGGGTTCTACGCGGGACTCGTAACACCTAAGAGAATCTGGAAAATATATGAGGAGCTTGTTAGGAGCGGCGAGATTTACGATTACCTCGGGGTCGTCCAGGGCATGAGTAGCGAAAACTCTTTTTAAAACTTGTTTTTTTAAACTTGCAAGAGGTGAAGCCTGATTGCTAACGCGCGAAGCATCAGCTTTCCCGGAGTCAACAAAGAGAGAAGGAATTTCCTGAAGAGCATAGAGGAGAAATGGCAGAAGCGTTGGTCAGAGCTTAAGGTTTTTGAAGCCGAGCCGGATCCTTCGAGACCTAAGTTCTTTGTGACCTTTCCATACCCCTACATAAACTCCTATCCGCACCTCGGGACAGCATACACGGTGCTCAGGGTTGACATCCTTGCACGCTTCAAGAGGATGAAAGGCTACAATGTGCTGTTCGCACAGGGCTGGCACGCAACGGGTGGACCAATCGTCGCCGCCGCGTTGAGGGTTCGGGAGGGTGATCCTAAACAGATAAGCATTTTGAAGTCCATGGGCATCAGCGACGATGAGATCCCTAAGTTTAGGGATCCCGAGTACTGGGTCAGGTTCTTCTCCAAGGGGTTCAAGGAGGACTTCAGCAGGTATGGTCTCTCTATAGATTGGAGAAGAGAGTTCTTCACCACGTATCTTAACCCGCCCTACAACAAGTTTATACAGTGGCAATACAGCGTGCTCCGCGAAAAAGGCCTGATCACGAAGGGATCCCACCCGGTCGTCTGGTGTCCAAAGGAGGGGAAAGTCGTCGGCGATCACGACAGGCCTGACGAGTATGCAGGGATAGGTCCGGAAGAAGTTGTCGTGATAAAGTTTAGAGGAGAGGATGGGCTTACCTACCCCTGTCTCACCTATAGACCCGAAACGGTGTACGGCGCTGTAAACGTATGGGTTAACCCTGATGCCGAGTATGTTATAGCGGAGGTTGACGGTGAAAAACTCGTCCTGGGAGACTACAGTATAGCCGAGCTCAAGGATCAGGGGCATAAAGTTCAGGTTTTGGGGAAGATCAAGGGTAAAGAACTGGTGGGTAGATTCGCGGTAAACCCGGTGACCGGGGCTCGAATCCCAATACTCCCAGCATCCTTTGTGGATCCAGAGTCAGGTACGGGAATAGTGATGTCTGTACCAGCCCATGCGCCATACGACTGGGCGGCTCTAGAAGACTTGAAAAGGGATCCCCATCTCCTCGACAGGTATGGTGTTGACCCGACGATTCTCGACGCGGTACAGCCCGTCAGCCTTATCTCGATCGAAGGATACGGTGAGTATCCTGCAGAGACAGTTGTGAGGAAGTACGGTGTCAAGTTCCAGGGAGACAGGTCGAAGCTTGAAGAAGCCACCAGGGAGATCTACTCGAAGGAGTTCTACAACGGTGTTCTCAAGGTAGAGGTGTACGGCGAGAAGTGGGGTGGGCGTAAGGTTTTCGAGGTTAAAGAGGAGATTATAGAATTCCTGGTCAAGAACGGCTACGCGTTCAGGCACTATACGCTTCCCAGGCCCGTCTACTGCAGGTGCGGTGCACGTACACACGTGAAAATAGTTGAGGACCAGTGGTTCCTGCGGTACAGCGATCCCTCATGGAAGGCCAAGGCGCATGAGTGCATAAACTCGATGCTATTTCTACCTGCTGAGCTCAGGGAAGAGTTTCACAGGCTCGTAGACTGGTATGAGGACTGGGCTTGCACCCACGAAAGGGAGCTTGGAACCCCGCTTCCCTGGGATGAGAAGTGGGTCTTGGAGTCTCTAAGCGACTCCACGATATACATGGCTTACTACACTATCTCGAAATACCTCCAGCACCCCGAGCTATACAACATAGACTGGCAGCGGATAGACCGCTCGCTCTACGACTATGTCTTCCTGGGCATCGGGGACGCAGAAACCGTAGCCAAGAAGCTCGGAGTGGACGCCGGGCTCCTCAGAAGGATGCGTGAAGAGTTCCTGTACTGGTACCCCGTAGACCTCAGGGTTTCAGGAAAGGATCTGATACCCAACCACCTAGTATTCTTCATAATGCACCACGTAGCCATCTTCCCATCCCCTCACTGGCCCAGAGGCATAGCGATAAACGGCTGGATCAACATCAACGGCGAAAAAATGTCGAAGTCTAAGGGTAACTTCATACTCCTCAGGGAAGCCCTCGACTACTGGGGTGCCGACGCTACACGTCTGGCAAACGCCTACGCCGGGAACACGGGTCTCGACGATGGAAACTTCGAGCTTGAATTCGCCTCAAGGGCCGTCGACCTGCTCTACGAGTGGTATAGCTTCGCCATCGAGAATTATGGTAAAGGCGACGAAGAATGGAAGTTCATCGACGACTGGTTTGAAAGCGTGCTAAACCGCACCTTGAAGACCGTAGAGGAAGAGTATGAGAGGCTAAACATGAAAAACGTCATCATTTACGGTTTCTTCAACCTACAAAACTCGTTCAAGTGGTATTTGAAACGCCGAGGGTCTCCAAACAGACGGCTCCTCCAGGAATTCATAGAGAAACAGACCCTAATACTCGCCCCCATAACACCCCACATAGCTGAAGAAATATGGGATAAAATAGGAAAGAAAGGGCTTATACAGCAGGAGAAGTGGCCTTCTGTAGACACTTCCAAGATAAACGACGAGGTGGAAAGAGCCGAGAAGATAGTCCAGAAAGTACTAGAGGATATCCAAGAGCTACTCAGAATAGTTAAGGTCGAGACCATACAGGAGCTTAGAATAGTCCTTCCCGCTAAGTGGAAGTACATGTTCATTGAGAAAATCAAGGAGAGCTTCCAAAAACACGGTAAGGTCCAACAGGCGGTACGCGAGGCCCTGCACCTCATGCCACCCGAGCTGCAGAAGCAGGCGGGCAGGCTGGTAGAGCTCATAATAAAGAACAGCGAGATTCTAGACCTGCTTGTAACACCCGAACTAGAAGAAAAAGCTCTACGAGACGCTCAGCACGCTTTTGAAGAAGCTATAGGTAAAAGAGTAGAAGTCATATATGAAGACGAAGCCACAGACACCCAGAAGGCTAAACAATCGCTCCCGGCAAGGCCCGCAATCATAGTCGTAACTGCCCGCTGATACCCAAACTCTCCTAGGCTTACCCTGCATTTTTCTACATCTCTCTCGAATAATGCTACCCTTACAAGCCTGACAGCAATTTTTTATTCTAGCTTCTACTTTCTTTAGTAACCGGCGGATGATCTAAGCGTTGACAACTGAGAGATGATGTAAAGGAGGTGAATGGACGCCGCTGGGGCCCGTAGCGCAGTCAGGAAGCGCGGCGGCCACGCTCCACGAGCGCCGCACTTCGGTGTATCAAAACGCTTAAAAGCGGGGACAGCCGTAGGTCCCGGGTTCGAGTCCCGGCGGGCCCGCTATTTCTCATATTTATTCGGGAAGCTTTGCTGGCCGGCCTGCGCCACTGGGGGCTCCCCTGGTTACCCTTCTGAAGTGTTTTCTCCTGGTGGTCGTAGCTTTTGCTTCTAGTCTTTTGCTGTGGCTCTGCTGTGCGTTGTGGTGTAGGCTTTGATTTTAATCAGTGTGGGTGGGCTGTGTCCTGCCAGGTGGGCGATGTTTGTAGTGTTTACGTCTGCATTGCTTTCGAGGCCCAAGTCTTGCACATGTATAGCCTCGCTGTGGATATACCCTAACGTCCTGCTAGACTACGGGAAGGCACTAAACGATATCGATGTAATGCTCGGGGGGCTCGAAGAGTATAGGAGCAGGATTGAAGGCTTCCTCGAGGAATGGGAGGCGGAGAAGATATACTAGGGATATCGGAAGTAAAACAAGCCGATAATGGGGCCGCCGGGATTTGAACCCGGGACCACCTGGGCTCCCGATGGACTGTATCCCGAGTCCCGCGGCTTAAAAGCCGTGCCAGGCATCCTACCAGGCTGGACTACGGCCCCCTCAGATAGTGTTTCCACACCTTGTTTTAAAGTATTTCTCCGTCTTAATCTTGAGGGGCCGTGAAAAAATCTTTATATTATGTTGTACACGTAGGGTCTGAGGTTAGTATGCCTACATGGCGCTATAGTGTCGAGCTTGACCCGGTGAAGACGGTTAAAGCGTCTCTACGAGATGTCAGCATGTCGTACAAGGCTACAGTGGAGACTCTAAGACTCATCAAAGGCAAGAAGCTAAGCGAGGCTAAAAAAATCCTTGAAGAAGTAGCATCCATGAAGAAGCCGGTCCCATACAGGAGGTTTAATGGAAAAGTAGGGCACAAGAAGGGTGTGAGCGGTCCTGGGAGGTATCCCGTCAAGGTGGCTAAGAAGCTGCTAGGCCTCCTGGAGAACCTAGAGAACAATGCCGAGTTCAAGGGGTTAGACGTGGAGAACCTCTGGATAGTCCATGCTGCTGCCCATAAAAGCTTCAAGATAAGGAATTATCTTCCCAGGGCCTTTGGAAGGGCTACTCCCTACTACGACCAACTTGTCCACGTGGAGGTCATAGGGGAGGAGAGAGTCTAGGTGGTTAAATGCCGACAGTCACGCGTGAAACCATATCTCAAGGAATCCGTTACATGATGCTTCACGAGTACATCCAGAGGCAGTTTGTCCGTGCAAGCTATGTACACACGCAGGTCTTTAAGACACCCATCGGAACCAAGGTCATCATTTATGCCGGCGTCCCAGGGATGGTTATAGGCCGCAGGGGAGCAAATATAAAGGCTCTCGCGGACGTTCTCGAGAAGGAGTTCGGTCTAGAAAACCCCCAGGTTGACGTTGTCGAGGTTCCAAACCAGGACCTCAACGCCAAGATAATGGCGTACAGGATAGCAAGGGCACTAGTTCGCGGAGTAAGGTTCCGCAGAGCAGCGATGATCGCACTTAACAGGATTATGGCCGCTGGTGCAAGAGGGGCGGAGGTCGTTATAAGCGGGAAGCTTACAAGCCAGAGACACAGGACAGAGAGGTTCACGAGAGGATACCTGCCAAAATCTGGTGAACCCGGTGAGGAGCTCGTCGACGAGGCCATAGTCCACGTCCTGCTGAAGCTGGGGATGTACGGCGTCAAGGTCAGGATAATGAGACCGTCCAAGATGCCGGATACTATCGAGCTAAAAGCGCCCCAGACCGTTACCTCTACATAAGTTTTATATGTAGTGGACAAACCTCATGGTTGAGACCTATGCCTAAGGGATTACTCTCGATTAAGGAGATCAGGGAGATGAGCCCAGAGGACAGGAGGAAGAAGCTAGCAGAGCTCAGGGCGGAGCTGGCCCGACTAAGAACACAGGCCGCTAGAGGTTCTCTTGAGAAGCCCTCCCTCATAAGGAAGACTAGAAGGACCATAGCAATGATACTCACAGTGGAGAGGGAGGCCGCGAAGGCTCAAAAACAATGAAAATCACTCCTCGCAATATCCTAAGGCACGAGCTTATCGGGCTTCAGGTCGAGGTTGTCGAGGCTAGTAACCCGAGCCTTATAGGGATAAAGGGGTTAGTCCTCGACGAGACCAAGAACACTCTGCTTATAGGCGAGCCCGGCGGTAAGAAAAGGAAGGTCATAAAGCACCAGGCATACTTTTTATTCGAGCTCCCCGACGGTACACGCGTAATGGTCGACGGGAGATACCTCGTGGGGCGGCCTGCGGAGAGACTGAAGGCTAAGCTTTACAGTTACTAGAAGGATAGTAAAATTTTAAAAAGCCCCGCGCTATTGGCACTCTTAGTCTGGTGTTTAAATTATGCCTAAGAAACACGTTGGTATCCCGGGTCTCAACCCGCCCGATAAGAAATGCGACGACCCACTATGCCCGTGGCACGGTACGCTGCCCGTCAGAGGGCAGGTATTAGAGGTCACAGTGGAGGACGTTAAGATGAACAGGGCTGCCGTCGTTGTACACGAGTACCTCTACTACAATAAGAAGTACAAGAGGTATGAGCGTCGGCAGACAAAGAAGCACGTAAGGGTTCCCGAGTGCATAGAGGTGAAGCCAGGCGACCGAGTCATAATAGGCGAGACAAGACCCCTCGCAAAATCTATATCCTACGTCGTTCTTGCAAAGGTTCAGAGGTGAAATTAAATGGCCAAGAGAGGCCCAAAGACAGTTGGCGTTTCATACAGGCTTGGATTGACCCCTGGCATCTTCATGGAGAGCCTGGTAAAGGTTGCTGACAACTCCGGTGCGACACTCGCCAAGGTTATAGGCGTCCCCCACTATAAGGCAGTCTGGAGGAGGGTCCCCGGCGCCGCGGTGGGAGACATGGTTGTTGTCTCTATAAGGGCAGGCAAGCCGGAGCTTAGAAAGCAGGTCATGAGGGCGATAGTGATCAGGCAGCGGAGACCATACAGGAGAGCGGACGGAACCTGGATCGCCTTTGAAGACAATGCCGTGGTAATAATAACGCCTGAAGGCGACCCCAAGGGCACAGAGATAAGGGGGCCCCTCGCGAAGGAGGCGGCCGAGAGGTGGCCTAAACTACCCCCTATGGCCTCCATAATCATTTAAAGGTTAAGGGGCTTGGGCTCTGTTCTTAGAGCCGAAATAGTCCTTACGTCTACTGTTCGATTGCTTTCTCAACAAAAAACTGTAAGTGTTTCAAATATAGCTCAGGCTTCTGGAGTCGACCAATTATTTGTCGAAGATTTTTTGAAAAGCATCGGGGTACTTGTTGAGCAAGGAATAGTCAAGACCCCGCTTAACAGTCTCCTACTTCGAGCCTGGCTAGCCGGCTACGATGTAGTCACGCTTGCACTGAATTCTGGTTGGAGCACATTTGAGGAAGTCGTAGCGCAAGCCTTACGCGAGGCAGGCTTCAATGCCTACAGGGCGCTGAGATTCAAGCACCAGGGAAAGCGCTACGAGGTAGACATCCTGGCCGTAAAGTCCAGGCTAGCCCTATGCGTTGACTGTAAGCGTTGGGAGAGGCTACGTGAAAGCATGCTTCTTAAAGCCGCCGAGGCTCAAAGGCATCGATGCGAGGCGTTGGCAAGGGTAATCGAGAGAGGCTTGCCCCAGGTCGACATACCCGTAGGGGATTACGAGATGATACCAGTCGTGGTCTCCCTATACAGGTCATCCATACCTCTGTATTTTGGAGCACTGATAATAGATCTCAGGAGTCTTTCCCAGATAGCCTCAGAGGACGTGATAGTGTTCCTGAGGACCGGAGAGATTCAGCCTATACGTTTCCAAGTCTCACCCGGAACACGTCTTTTCTAGCATAGAAAAAAATTTAATATCCTCTCACCCTCATATTAGCTCGCTAAGGGCCGGTAGCTCAGCCAGGTAGAGCGGCGGTCGAATAAAACTGGTCGAAGCTCTTAACCCGTAGAGGCGCCGTGCATCTGCACGGCGTAGCGGAAGCCCCGGGTTCGAGTCCCGGCCGGCCCGTTATTATAAGAAGTGTCGTTCTCAGGGCTTGAACTCCCAGTTCCACATCTCCTGCGCAAGCTTCCCGTCATACATGTACTTTGAAACCTTCTTTTCAACGTCTTTTACCTTCTCGTTGTGCAGGGCTAGGAAGTGATTGATCCTCTTAACCAGCTCCGCTTTACATTCACCGCACAGGAGTTTCCCAGTCTTACAGGCCCAGTATCTCTCCTCTAGTTTCTTGTCGTCCTCCTCGAATAAAAGGCTATACCAGTGGAAGACCGTGCAAACCTCGGGTACTCCTCCAAGCTTGCGTTGTTCCTCGACAGTTGCTCTACCGCCTGTAAAAGCATTCATTATTTTCTTCTTCACCACCTCGGGAGGATCGTTAAGCATTATAGCGGTCTCAGGCTCGGAGGCAGACATCTTACTCTCTGGGCCCGTAAGCCCCCATGCAAGCTTGGATAGTAGTTCTGCAGTCTTGTACCTGTTCAGCCTGGGGGCTATATCGCGTTGAAGCCTGAAGTATGGATCCTGGTCTATACCGCATGGAATTAGGGGTCTGCGGTTCTCGAAGAGTGTCGGGACTATCTGGAGCGCAGGGTAGAAGATAAGCCCTATGCTAGTCTCGTTGTCGAAGCCGAAAACAGCCCTGGCGGTTGAGAGGTTTATATGCCGGGCGACTAGCACGGCCGGCCTGTACATCTTGCCGATGTACTCGCTGTCGCGAAAGATGAATGTCTTGTTCTCGTCAAATCCTAGGGCCGCTATATTAAGAATGTCCTGCCTGATATAGGGCTCAACTTCCTCAAGAGAGTCAACCTTTTTTGCGAGAAACTTCTCCTCGTCAGGGATCTCTATGTACGTGTTAACCCCAAAAGAGTGCTGAAGCCACCTCGTGGCGATAAAGGGAACAATGTGAGCAATATGCATAGGAGCCTTGCTAGGCGCTCTCCCAGTATACAGGAAGAAGCCTCTGCCAGCCTCGTAATCGTCCAACACGAGGCTGAGATCCCTGTGTGCGAAAAAGAAGCCTCTACGGAGGAGAGGGTGAAGACCACCCGCTAGGGTGTTAATCCTGGCCAGCAGAGGTTCGCTGAGCCTTTCAACCCCGAACTCCTGGATCAGTTTATCATAGTCTATTTTTCCCCTAGCCTCCCAGGGTGTTACGTTATATCCTTCCTGAGACATCCTTCATCCCCAATATCCTGCTTGTTTAATAGTTTTTACTCGAAAATTTAACCTAACCGGGGAAAGTGCCCCGGCCGGGATTTGAACCCGGGATCCACGGCTCGAAAGGCCGTTATCCTCTCAGCCTTGTGCAGTTGACCGGGCTAGACGACCGGGGCCTAACTCAAAGAAATTAAAAATCTTGATAAACTTTTCTTTCGCAAACGGGAGGTCTTTGAGACTACTTCACGTCCTCGCCTGAGAATAAGAGTCCTCAGAAAAACGTGGCGCCGGGGCCGGGATTTGAACCCGGGCGCCCTTGCGGGCAATGGCTCTCCGAGGAGCTAACTCCAGGCCATCGCCTTGGACCGCTCGGCCACCCCGGCTCAAAGTTATTAGGCTCGTTAATGGATATATAAACATCGCTTCAGGTAAACGAGGGGCATGTACCTCCGAGACACCACCGTTTCGTGTATACTGCTTTGTAATACGATTGTATTTAAAGCATTATAAAGCCGAAAGCCTTTGCATTGTAAATTGTTTTGGTAAAATTATTTCTCCTGTTATGAAAATCAGGGGTATCTAATGTCGGTAGAGGACATTTTTCACCAGTACTTAGAGTCTAAAATCTTCAAGCAGCGGGAAAAGCTCCTACCCGACTATGTACCTGAGGAGCTGCCCCATAGGGATGAACAGATCATGACCCTGGCAAAGGTTCTGGCGCCCGCCCTCTCGGGGTCTCGCCCATCTAACGTTTTCATATACGGGTTGACGGGGACCGGTAAGACTGCCGTCACCAAATATGTCTTGAGGAAGATGCGTGAAAGCTCTCAGCGAAGGATAGACTACGTCTACATCAACTGCAGACAAAACAACACTAGCTACAGAGTCTTAGCTGAGCTGGCAAAACACGTCGGGGTTAAAGTCCCCTTCACAGGGCTAGCCCTCGGAGAAGTCATGAAGAGGCTTATCCAGGGCCTGGAGAGGCAGAGAAGTATAATAATAGTCGTCCTAGACGAGATTGATAACCTCGTTAAGAGGCAGGGCGACGACGTACTTTACTTCCTCACGAGGGTCAACGAGGAGCTCTCCAACTCTAAGGTGAGCCTCATAGGTATAACTAACGATTTGAAGTTCACCGAGTTTCTCGACGCCCGGGTCAAGAGCAGCCTGGGAGAGGAGGAGCTGGTGTTCCCGCCCTACAACGCTGTCCAGCTTGAAGACATTTTGCAGAGAAGGGCTAGGGAGGCGCTCAAGGAGGGAGCAATCGAGGACGACGTTATCAAGAAGGTTGCCGCTATAGCCGCAAGGCAGAACGGTGATTGCCGGCTAGCGTTGGACATACTCCTTAAGGCAGCGGATATCGCTGATCGTGAAGGGGCTAGCAAGGTTACCCTGACTCACGTGGACAAGGCTAGGAGCGAGATAGAGAAGAACCTAGCCGTAGACATTATAAAGACTATGCCTCTCCACGTCAAACTAGTCCTGGCATCTATATACCTCCTCTCCAAAAACGAGGGATCAAAAATGATAACAACAGGCCTGGTCTACGACAAGTACAAGGAGCTCGTGAACAAGCTGGGGATGGAGCCCGTAACCTCGCGGAGAATCAGCGACATAATTAATGAGCTCGACGTCGTGGGCATTATAAACGCCAGGGTTATAAGCCTTGGACGCTACGGCAGGACAAAAGTCGTCTCGATAGGCGTGCCACTAAAAAACGTGGAGGAGGGTCTTGCCAGCGATACGCTCCTCAAATTCTTCCTCGAGTCTATGTGAGGTCCCCGCATGCGCAGAATATCTCGTGAAGAAGATCGTACAGTTCTTCAAGCCCCTGACCCGTAATGCTCGAAATCAGGGGTATCCTTATAGCTAGCCTGTACTCGTCCAGCAATTCCAGTATCCTCTCCGATATCTCGCTGCTCAAGCCCTTCGTCCCTGCGAGCTGTTCACGTAGGTAAGCCGCGTCCGTGAGTAGCCTTGGGTTAAAAGTCTGGGCATCGGCCTTGTTTACCACGGGTATAGCGTCTATCCCCAGCCTGAGGCTTACGATCATCGCTTGTAGCTTTAGCGAGACCACGTCGTGGGCCTTGGCTACAAGCGTCGGGTCTAGTATCACGACACCTATTATGTACCCTACCTCCCGGAACTCCTCCACGAAACGCGGCCCGAAATCCCTGTAAAGAAACAACTCCATCTGGCCAGGGGTATCTACGAGGACGTAGGGCGAGGGGTACTTCTCAACCTTCTCCCTAATCTCCGGAAGATGCTTACAGGCTATCTCGGCGCTCTTAAGGAGCGCCCCGTTTGGGCCCAGCTTGTAGTCCTGCATCACCTTCTCTACTGTCACATAGTCCCTCACGTCCACGTCTGGCCTGTAGGGGAGATACTCGACACCAGGGTCTAGGTTCACATAGGTTGACGGTATCAGCATCTTAGCCTTTAGCCATCTACCGAAGGCTGCCGTAAGGGAGGTTTTGCCGCTCCCGGCTGGGCCTAGAAAAACGACAATATTCTTCATAAAAACTCAAAATGAAAGGAAAAACACTCACCTTAAAAACGTGTTTATAGGCGTCTTGAACGCCCGGCTAGTAGGTGTCGTTGCGGTAAAGTTCATTACCCTCCCCGCCTGAGATGTCATGGTGCCGGGGTGGCCGAGCGGCCTAAGGCGGCGGACTCGAGATCCCACGATCCAAGAAATCCGTTGCCCGCAAGGGCGCCCGGGTTCAAATCCCGGCCCCGGCGCCAAGGCTTTGCCTCGAGGATCGGTCTTTAAAGGCTCTGGCAAACCAAGTAAGTAAAGCAAAAAGCTTTAAATTGCGAAGCAACCATGAATTCCAGGCGTTAAACATGGAGGGAACAGTAGACTTGCTCGCCGAATCAGTGGGTAAAAGCGTGCTTGTCAAGCTGAAAGGTGGACGAGAGATACGGGGCACCCTTAAGAGCTTCGATTATCATTTGAATCTTATACTAGAGAACGCGGAGGAGGTGAAAGGCAACAAGACAAGACAGTATGGAACAATAATTGTCAGGGGCGACAACGTGGTTTTAATAAGCCCCGCGCCAGCCTAAGGTGAGTCGGGATGGTCAAGGGGACGACTTCTTTCGGTAAGAGGGGCTCCGGGAAGACGCACATACGGTGCAGGAGGTGTGGCCACCACAGCTTCAACGTCAGGAAAGGCTACTGCGCACACTGCGGATTCGGGCGCTCAAAGAGGATACGCAGCTACGACTGGAAAAACAAGAAAACAATAACCCGTCTAAGGCTGCCTTCTAAGTAGCTCGTTAACCCTGTAAAGCGAGATAGCGACCAGGGCGACAGTCCCTATATCCTCCTCAACCCCCTCCGGGCTAACCATTTCTCCAAGCTTTAACTCGCGCTGCGACAGCCCTGGCTCTACACCCCCGAACACCAGGAACACCTTGTCACCCTCTCGCAACTCTTTAGCCGCCTCTGCCAGGGCCTCGTGGAGCCCCCGCCCACCATACTTGCCAGGCATAACCAGGAGAACCTTCCTGGGCTGTAGGAGCTCTATAGCCTCTGAGAGGTCTGCCAACACTAGGAGGTTTCTACCGAACTTGTATGCAAGCTTCTGGGCCTCGGGGACACCCACCTGGGCGGCTGACCCCACAGCTTTCGTGACTATGAGGTAGTTAAATCCGAGCCCATAGACTGTGCGTGCAACCTCGGCTAGGCGCTGAGAGCTCTGAGTATTATGGAGCACAGGGATTATAGAGTTTTTCTCCAAGCTATCCCCCTCCACGCTTTCTCAAGCATAAGCATTAAAATTTTTGCCTGGCGGCACGAGCATGGACACTAGGTTTGAGTCTCAAGATACTTTTTCACCTCCCTTGCTATGGCCCTTGCAAGCGGGACAGGCACAGCCTCTCCCACCTCGTTAAACTGGACATCCCTGCCCCCCAGGAAAACGTGGTAGTCGGGGAACCCCATTAGACGCGCCTGCTCTCTCACTGTGAGAAGCCTATCCTCAAACGGGTGCACAAACCTGGAAGAACCCATAACCGTGGGGGCAACCCTGTAAGGGTGGAGCCTCACGATGTTCCCAAGTATCCTACCCTTATAACCCCTATACCTCACCAGGGGCTCGCCCCACCTCAACCTGGCTATACGCTTCAAGCGACGGTGACCCAGAGGAACAGGCTCGTGGTTCGGGACGCCATAGAAGGGGTCCGGGGGAGGCAGCCCCTCCAACGCCTCCGCGACGACAACCTTACGCTGCTTAGGCGGCTCTATCGGGATATTCGAGATGAAAACCCGCGTCCTGTGGGACGGGGTCCCGTAGTCCTCCGCGTGGAGGATATTAAAGTAGATCTTGCTATACCCGGCCTCTGCAAACTCCCTCCTGAGGACGAGATCCAGGCCGTCGTCCATTATGCCCGGCACGTTCTCCATAACGAAAACCTTCGGCTGCAGGTCCCCCACCATCCTTATAAAGTGGAGCACCAGGGAGCCGAGAGGGTCATCATAAAGCCTCTCATACGGGTCCTCCCGCCGACGAGGATTAGCCCGCGTATAGGCCTCGCAGGGGGGACCACCGATGATAACGTCGGGCTTGCCGGTAATCTTGTACACGTCCAGTGAATGAACCTCCTTTATGTCGAGCGGTAACACCTTTGCCTCCGGAAAGTTGGCAGCGTAAGCCTCGGCTACGGGGGGCATGTTCTCAACCCCAAGGAGGATCCTAAACCCCTCTTCCTTAAACCCCCTCGAGAACCCCCCAGCCCCCGAGAACAGGTCCACTACACCAAACACGTTAAAATCTCTCAAGTAAACGGTTATTTATTTTACCCAGGGCCCAGGCCAAGGGCGCGGTGGACCGCTCGTACCCCCTCTTCTGTTTAGGCGGGATCCGTCTAAGGGTCCACCCGGCCCTCACCGCGGCCCCTCACAGGGCCTGTTTGACCCTAACCCCGCGGGGAGGACATTCCACGCAAACCCAGAGCGTCATCTCCCCGTGACTCGGGGGTCATCTCCATTCGCGCTGGGAGGCCTCGCCCTCCCTCGGCTCTTCGCCGAGCTGCTTGCGCAGCCGCGCGCCGCGGAGGGGAGGGGGTTCCACAGCCAGCACGTCGCCGATGCTGGCCGGCGCCCGCCCGGCGGCCCACCGCGCCGTGAAAAATATGCTTCAGAAGCGCTTAAACTTTTAGTTTACTCCAAGCTGTGAAAGGCCCGGCGGCGTCCCCCCAGGGTGGCCTGGGCGTGCATACCAGGGCGAGAGGGCTCCTTCCTCACCCCAGGCTTCCACGAACACGCCCCGCCGGCCTTAGGGCCGCTCCCTCCCGGGCCTAACCCGTTTCAGCCTTGCCGCGCTTCGCCCCTCCTACGAGGGGTTTAGCGCGGAGCGAGGCGTCCCGTGGGCCCAGGCTTCATGGGCGGGCCTTCTCGCCCCGGCATGCAGCTTACAGGCGCCCCCGAGGGTTGACACCCCCCGCCCTGAGCCCGTTTGCGGTTACAGGGGAGGGCTAGCCCCCCGGGGCTCCCGCCGGGCCGTGATAATCTTGGCTGGGTGACTATTAAATGTAGCCTTAGTCGTGTTCATAAGAAAAATAAATATAACGATGCCAACGTGTGAGCCTCTAGAGATATTATGTATAAGCTAATATTGCTCGAGGACACGGTCAAGATACCTCCAAAGCTCTTCGGGAAGCCGTTGAATGAGGCGGCCCTAGAGGTTCTCAAGGAGGACTTCGAGGGGAGGGTCCTAGAAGGCATAGGGCTAGTAGTCTCGGTGCTGGGTGCAGAGGTCTCCGAGGAGGGCTACCTCACCTTTGGAGATGCAGGCTCATACCACCAGGCGAGGTTCACCGCCCTCGTCTTCAGCCCCGTGAACCAGGAGGTGGTTGAGGGCGAGGTGGTCTTAGTAGAGAATATAGGCATAACCGTCAGGCTAGGCGCGGTAGACGGGTTCATCCACAGGTCCCAGGTTTTCCCGAGCAAAGAGGTCATCTATGACAGGGATCAAGGCGTCGTGATAGCGGAAAGCGGCAAGAGGATAATAAGGAGAGGCGACGTTGTGAGGGCTAGAGTCACGGGCGTTACATACGACGTGCAGAGGGGACAGCTGCGGGTAAGGCTCACCATGCGCCAGCCCTACCTCGGCAAGCTCGAGCATATAAAGGAGCTAATCGAGAAGCAGAAGAAGGGTGAGAAGGATGCCTCGTAAGAGAAAACTACCCCTAAAGGCTTGCACGACCTGCAAGGCCCTCGTCCAAGACGAGATCGAGGTATGCCCTGTGTGCGGTGGACGCGAGTTCTCAGACGACTGGGACGGATTTGTGGCGATCATCTCCCTGGAGGATTCAAGCATTGCCAAGCTACTCAAAACCCCCAAGCCCAGCATGTACGCCTTAAAGGTAAGGTGAACTATGAGCGGTGACAGATCCTCGCTACTACAAACCCCTGTAGTCGATTTAAGCCTTGATGAAGCCGCGGAGAACGCAGGCCAGCTCGTAAAACTCCTCGAAAAGCTCGGCGGCTTCTCAGCGAGATACGTGGTGAGGAGCGCAAACATACTGCTCGAGATGTACAGGAGCGGGGCAACAGTCATCTATAGCTTCCCGGCAAACCTAGTAGCTACGGGCCTTAGAGGCCTCCTAGCGGACACGGTGCGCCACGGCCTAGTCAACGCCGTCATAACCACTGGAGGTACATTCGACCACGACATAGCCAGGGGGCTGGGATACAAGTACTACGTGGGAGAGTTCGAGCTCGACGACGCCTACCTCAAGGAGCTCGAGATTCACCGCCTCGGCAACATACTCGTCCCAGCCGAGAACTATGGTCCACCCGTGGAGGGCTTCACGCACATGATGCTCGAGGAGCTTTCACAGGTCAAGACAGACTGGTCTCCAAGCGAGCTGGCATTCGAGGCCGGCAGGAGGCTCAGCGACGAGAAATCCATACTCAGAGCGTCACACCTAAAGAACACCCCTGTCTTCGCTCCTGGCGTAGTGGACGGCGCGTT
This sequence comes from Infirmifilum sp., assembly GCF_049970975.1. Classification (NCBI taxonomy): domain Archaea; kingdom Thermoproteati; phylum Thermoproteota; class Thermoprotei; order Thermofilales; family Thermofilaceae; genus Infirmifilum; species Infirmifilum sp. The sequence continues at coordinate 25,181 of NZ_JBMFLX010000016.1, forward strand.
CGGGACGGCAGTATACACCTTTAACGAGAAGAGCCGGGCAAGCTCCACAGTCAAGCCGATACGCATAGACCTGGTCAGAGACATGGAGAAAATAGCGGACATAATATACTCCGCAGAAAAGCTTGGAGGAGTAATGCTCGGCGGCGGGATCTCCAAACACCATACAATCTGGTGGGCCCAGTTCAGGGGAGGGCTAGACTACGCAGTAGCCGTAACCTCGGCTCCAGAGTGGGACGGCAGCCTGAGCGGCGCGAGGACCCGCGAGGCGATAAGCTGGGGGAAGATTAAGCCGAAAGCCAACCACGTCACGGTACCCGGGGACGCCACCATAATATTCCCGGTCATAATCGGTTACGCTGCAAGGGAGCTTGGGGTGGTCTGATGGAATTATATTTAGCTGTTTTAGCCTTCTCCACCTCGCTAATACTGACGGCCCTACTAGCAGAGCCCCTCATAAAGCTCCTCAGACGCATGGGCATAGTCAGGCCCGACGCACACAAGCCCGGAAACCCCACGGTAGCCCACAGCGGAGGAGTAATATTATTCCTCGGAGTCACGTCCTCACTCCTAACAACAATCCTCCTAGCAGGCCCCTCCACACCACTATCCCTGAAAATACTCATAATGCTCGCCAGCGGGGCAACGTGCTTCGCCGTAGGACTCGTAGACGACGTCAAGATACTCAGGGGAGGCGTTAAAACAGTCCTCACGCTCCTCGGGATACTCCCGGTCCTCGTCGCAGGCGTTCAAGCCCCCCAGCTCATAGAGTGGGGTCGACCCGTACTACCCCTTATCGGAAGGCTCAGGATAACAATAATCTACTGGGCCCTCATGCCCCTCTCGATAGCAGGGGCGGCGAACATCGTGAACATGCTGGACGTGATGAACGGCGTGATCCCCGGGACATCGATAATCGCCTTCTCAGCCCTGGCAGCGGCAAGCCTGATCCTTGGCCGGGAGGCAACCCTTATAGCGTCTCTGGCCGTGCTAGGAGCCCTGATAGCCTACTACAAGTACAACGCGTACCCCGCTAGAGTCTTCAACGGTGACAGCGGAAGCCTCTTCCTCGGCGCACTCATCGGCGCGATAGCAGTCGTAGACCACATGGAATTCATAGCCCTAACACTACTCCTGCCACACCTGCTCAACGGCTTCTTCGTGCTCGTCAGCTTCCGAGGCTTCAAAGAGCACCGCCAAATAAGGAAAAGACCAATACAAGTCGACAACAACGGTATCCTCACCGCCAGCACAGACCCTGACGCACCACTCTCCCTTACACGAGTAATCCTCGCAGTAGGCGGCCCCTCCAGGGAACCCGAGGTCGCAAAGGCATACATCCTGCTCGAAGCAGTAGCAGCAGCCCTAGCCTTGGTCTCCGCCTGGCTCATGAGGTGAGTAGGTTGAGGCTTGGAAGAGTCATAGCATTCATAGGATCGCTCCTGGTAGCCGCATGGCTAGGGCTAATAGCGATAGTGCTTGCCGCAGACCTGGTAGCTAAAACCCTCCGAGAACCCCTGAGAAGCATCACCGGCCTCCTTATCCTCGCAGCCTTCCTTGCCTTCGCCGTCGTAGTCGTAGAACTCCTGAGACGCAAAATACTCCCACGGATCACGCGTTATTAACCCTTCTACTCCAAAGGAGCGAGCTCGACAGCCTCAAGCCCCCAACAGTCAACATCTCCACCGAGTACACCTTAAGAGGCTCTAACCCCTTGATTCTCCGAAGAAGGTTCACGAGGAAGGCTCCACGGAACGTCTCCTCAGAGACAAATATACAGTCTGCCCCCTCGTCCTCGACAGACGGCCCGAAAGCATCGTCAAGCCTGTAGATGCTCACCTCAACACTCGGATCAACCTCCTTCAAGAAGCCCAGCACGGCCCTCACCCTCTCATCGAACGGCTCGACAGGATGCCTCTTATGACGGGAAACATACTCGTCCGATGTAACCCCGACGAGAAGACTACATGAAAGTACAGTGGCCGTGCGTAAAAGCAGCTTGTGCCCCTCATGCAAGAGGGAGAAAGTCCCCCCCACAACGCCTCTCCTGCAAGGCTTCCCGCAGTACACACTACTCCCCGTCAAGTCCAATTCCCCTGCAAAACACGCGTTCTAACACTATGAGTCAAGCGGCGGCACACCCTTAAGTGC
>NZ_JBMFLX010000017.1:0-9797 GCF_049970975.1 Infirmifilum sp.
TGAATGGCTAGTATACCTGGTGCGGGCTTCTGCGGTGTTGCATCTGCTGGGACGTAAAGGTGTGCGCTGATGAGCTCGTTGTTTGGACCGTAGAATCTGACGTCTTGTACAGTTACGTATCCGAAGCTACTCATGACGGAGTATGCGAGGAAAGAACTTATGATCATTGTTAGAAGGAGGGCCAATGATATTAATCCCGGATTGGTTTTCGTCATTGAGCCTAATGAAATCTAACATATATTTATGTATTTTGTAAGCTATGTTAATAATGGAAAACTTATTAGAGTTTCTATACTAAATATTAAACGCATGAGTGAAAAAATCCTCGTTATAGATCAGGGGACAACTGGGACGCGTGTAGCTATTTACGACGAGGAGGGGAAACCCGTACAAGGGGGCTGGGCTTACAGGGAGCACTCACAGATCTTTCCAAAGCCCGGTTGGGTTGAGCACAACCCTCTAGAGATTTGGGAGAAAACACTGTTATGTATGAAGGAGGTTCTTGATCGCTCTAGGATTAGAGCGGAGGAAATAGCCGCTATAGGTGTGACCAACCAGCGTGAAACTGTTGTGGTTTGGGACCCGCGTACAGGACAGCCCCTTTACAACGCCATAGTCTGGCAGGACAGAAGGACCGCACCTATCACTGATGAGCTCCGCCGGGGACATTTCGAGCAGATATATGAGAAGACTGGCTTGGTCCCCGATCCGTACTTTTCAGGTAGCAAGATCAGGTGGTTGTTGGAAAACATCCCGGGTCTCCGTGACAAGATGAGTAAGGGAGAAGCGATCTTTGGAACCATTGACTCTTGGATTATCTGGAACCTGACCCGAGGGTCGCCGAACACGTTGACCCCGGATAAGGGCGGTGCCCACGTCACGGATTACTCTAACGCTTCTAGGACAATGCTCTTCAATCTGCGTAAGCTGGATTGGGATCCAGAGTTGTTGGAGCTATTAGGTGGCATCGACGTGGAAAGTCTTCCTCTACCTAGACCTTCAAGCGAAAGAGATGCCTACGGCTACACGGGACCAGAAGTTAACGGTGTGTTTAATGGAAAAAGTGTACCTGTGACAGGCGATGCAGGGGATCAGCAGGCAGCCTTGTTCGGACAAGTGGGTTTCGATGAGGGGGATGTTAAGTCAACGTATGGTACGGGGAATTTCATACTCTTGAACACTGGGAAGAATATCGTCAAGTCCAAGAATAACTTACTTTCAACTGTTTTTTACAGCCTTGAGCCGGGGAAGGCGACTTACGCACTCGAAGGTAGCATATTCATAACGGGTGCCGCGATTCAGTGGCTTAGAGACGGGCTTAAGCTAATAGAGGTTTCACCGGAGATTGACCCACTAGCGGAGTCTACCGATGACACTGGGGGATTGTACTTTGTCCCAGCTTTCACTGGTCTTGGAGCCCCATACTGGGATCCCTACGCTAGAGGATTAATAATCGGTATAACGCGTGGAACCTCGAGAAAACATATTGCAAGGGCTGTTATAGAGAGCATTGCATACTTGACGAGAGATGTTATAGAGGCGATGGAGAAAGACATCGGTGGTAGGATCAGGATCTTGAAGGCGGACGGCGGAGCTGCTAAAAGCAATGTCTTGCTTCAATTCCAGGCGGATATCCTCGGCGTCGAAGTCCAGAGGCCTTTGATTAGCGAGACAACATCGCTTGGCGCGGCGTACCTAGCAGGTCTTGCGGTTGGTGTTTGGGAGAGCCTTGACGAGATCCGCAAATTATGGAGAGCTGAGAGAGTTTTCAAACCCCAGATGGATGCGGGGAGAAGAGAAAAACTCTACAGCGGGTGGAGGGCTGCGGTTAAGCGTTCACTTGGCTGGGCAAAGGAGGTTCCCTGGGCTTATGGGTATGAGTAAGAAAATAATATATCTTATTTTAAATATTTTTGTTACAAAAAATTGAAATACTATGTAGGGGTAATGTCGCTGTGGAGAGACGGGACAAGGAGATACTAGTCATCGGTGGCGGCGTTACGGGTGCAGCTATAGCATATGACCTTGCCCTTCGCGGGTTCAAGGTTCAGGTTGTCGAGAGGGGCTCTCTCGGCGCGGGGACGAGTGGGCGGACTCATGGACTCTTACATAGTGGTTGCAGGTATATTGCCGACGTGGAGGTTGCACGTGAGTGTTATGAGGAGAATGTCATTTTGAGGAGGATAGCGCCTTTCCTCTTCGAAAAGAATGGAGGGCTTTTCATCGCTATTACAGAGGATGATTTAAAGTACAAAGACTTTTTCCTAAAGCAGTGTGAGCGGGCTCGGATACCTGTTCGCGAGGTATCAAGAGAGGAGGCGTTGCGCCTTGAACCTAACCTTAATCCTGAACTCAAGGCAGCAGTAGAGGTGCCGGATGGAACCTTTGACCCCCTGAAGGTTATCTTGAGCTTCGCGGCTTCGGCTAAAAAATACGGGGCTGAGTTTAGGCCTTACAACGAGGTAGTAGGTTTTAGAGTCTCGGATGGTAGAATCGTCGGAGTACGTGTCCTGGACAAGGTAAGGGTTCGGGAGTACGAGCTTACCCCTGACTTCATCATAAACGCGACAGGTGCTTGGGCTGACAAGGTTGCAAGGCTGGCAGGCGTCAGGGTTCCCGTGAAGCCTAGCCCGGGGGTAATGGTGGCGCTGGATGGTAGGATTGGGTACATGGTGTTTAACAGGCTTAACAAGCCGGGGGATGGGGATATAATAGTTCACCATAGAGGGACTAGCGTCGTGGGAACCACTTCGTGGGTCGTCGAGGATCCAGACATTGTTAGGGCTCCCCAGGATCACGTAGAGCTGATGATTAAAAGGGGTTCCGAGCTAGCTCCGATAGTGTCAAAGCTGAGGGTGAAGGCTGTATACGTCTCGTCTAGGCCACTAATAGGAGCAGGAGCGGCCACGACTGGAAGGGAGGTTAGCAGGAGCTTTGCAATACTGGATCACTCTCGTGACGGAATCGAGAATTTCGCGAGCATCATAGGTGGGAAGTTTACTACTGCGAGGCTTATGGCCGAAAAAATGGGTGATTTTGTTGCCGAGAGACTTGGCGTTTCTGTGCGATCCAAGACCTCGGAATTACCCATGAGCCCCTACTGGCTCTACTTCGAATAGGTGAGAATGGATGAGATACAAGGTTGTGATAAGGAGATATAAGGATGGAAGGATTAGCTTCGATACCTTCGAAGTAGAGGCAAATCCCAGCGAGAGTGTTCTTGATGTTGTCGAGAGAATAAGCATCGAAAAGGACAAGACACTGGTATTCGAGCACGCTTGTCACCATGGCGTCTGTGGCGCTTGCGGGATGGTGATTAACGGTGTGGAGAGGCTTGCCTGCATCACGAGGATCGGAGACGTGGCTAGGAATGGGGTTGTTGTACTTGAACCCTTAAGGGGCTTTAAGGTGATAAGCGACCTGGCGGTGGACAAGTCGAGAATGTTTGGACGTTATAGGCATGTGGCCCCGTCTACACTTGAAAAGCTCGAGTTAAGGTTGAATAATGCTGTGTCAATTCCGCGGGAAAAGCTATACGACTGCCTGGAGTGCGGCATCTGCTATTCAGCATGCCCGATTGCTAACACGTTCCCCGAGTATCTCGGGCCTTCATTGCTAGCCTTGATCTCTAGGTCGGGCAACGAGAGAGTTCCACGTGTCGTAGACTCGCGTAGGGGTGTCTGGGGGTGTCATGCGGCTTTCGAGTGTAGTGTTAGGTGTCCTGTAAACTTCAAGCCTGGGGAGTCGATCCTGAAGCTTAGAAGGAACATTATTAGTGGTAGGGTTAGGGTTGAGGGGTGAGGTTTTGTGGGTTTAAGAGATGCTTTTACTAGTTGGTTTAGGATTAAGGGCAGAAGCCTGGAGCATGTAAGTTTCGCTATCAGGAGACTGACAGGTATAATTATGGCATTCTATCTTCTCGGCCACCTTGTTGACATTACGACGCTGCTGGCTGGACCCGAGGCTTACTCGCAGCTTTTAAACCTCTTTGCCGGGCCCATGGGAGTCGTGATAGACTCGTTTTTATGGGCTGTACTCGTTATTCATGGAACTCTGGGTATCTATTCCGCTATTGTTGAAATGGGGTTCCTTCTAGAGCATAGGCGTAAACTTCTCGTTATTGCATGGATCTGTGCTCTCTTATTCATTCTGCTTGGTGTAGAGGTGATTATAAATGTCCTCAGGTAGAAAAAGCCTTGGATGGATCTTCCAGGTAATTACAGCGGTAATCCTAGTCGTAGCTGTTCTTGCCCACCTCTTACGCGTACACATCTGGGGCTCTTATAAAGGGCTGCCAACATACCAAGACGTGATAGCGGCCTTCAAGAACCCTCTTGTACTCGGCATGGAACTCGTCTTGGCCGGTGCGGCTATCTACCACGCCTTGTACGGACTCCACATGGTTCTAGTTGAAGCTAACTTAGTGAATGAAGAAAAATCTAGGAAAATTCTAGCCATATTAGGTTCAGCTATGTTCATCTATGCATTAATCCTGTCGATTATCCTAGCAATTAAACCATAAACTTGACTTTAGAACAAGTCTAGGAAAAAAGTTAATTTATTAAAAAATGGAAAAAAGTCTTATTTTCTTTTACCCTGTGAGCTCTGTGTTAGTGGGTTTTCCTCGTGCTTCCCATCATTGTCTCCGTGTCCTTTTTTCTCGAGGCCTGGCGGAAGGATTTTCTCCTTAGGGGGTTTTGAGGCTGTAGGTATATCCACCTCCTCTTCTATCTCTTTCACGTGTTTACCCTTCTCTTTGACCTCTTCTTTTATCTTCTTCTCGATCTCTTTGATTTGCTTTGATATGTTTTTGGACATGTTTCTTACCTCGGCTTGTATCTCTTCCAGCTCAGCTGCTGTTTCATTGATACCTGTGTGAGTCCGATTGCGAACCTCCTTTAACTTGGGGATTTTATGAATTATTAGCGACTGGTTAAGGAATGCTGTGTCATTCTTCTTTAAGAGGCCTAGCTTCATCGCCCTGATTACAGTGACGTGTAATGACTGTCTGTTTAGCTCAGCGTTTACAAGTCCGAGGATCTTTTTGACAACTGCAAGGTTTTGGGCTAAAATGGACACAGTGATGTTACCTTGGGCAAGCTGGTTTCTCGTCTGGGCTAGTATTGTCTTAGCATAGTCAAGCAGTTGGAAGACAAAGGTGAGGTTGAACTCTGACTGATTTAGCTTTGAAAGTGATGCTTCGAGCGCAGTTACTCTAGCCTCAAGTACTTGAAGCTGCAGGAGTAGTGCTGTCTTGTTGAGGGCTTCCTCAACCTCTTTTACCTCGGTTTGGTTTAGGTGTTCCTCTGCTTCCTCAAACTCTAGATTTATTCCAGCTTTCTCAGCGAATTCCTCTAGGATCTCAATAACGTTATCATAGGTGTTTATAGCATAGATTGCATAAAGCTTGGCTCCCGTAAAGTTTCCTGAGTTGTATAACTGGATGCTTAAGTTCAGGTATGTGTCAGCCTGGCTGAGTAGTCCTTCAATCAATGATAAGTTGAGAGACTTTGTCATGTTCAACAGAGACTTGTTTGCGCTCAGGACAGAGAGCGTGACGTTTAGCCTCTCGTAGGCTATCTTTTTGAGCTTTTGGGCATTCCTTATCAGTATTTCGACAGAGTTATCTTTTGAGGCACTAACGCTCGCAGAGTAGGATAACATCGAGGCTAGCAGCAGTGTTACCAGTAGCATGCCTACCAATTTTTTGGCCATGGCTTAACCCGGCACTTTAATCGCGGAGGGGGTTATTTAGGAAAACCATGGAAAAACATGAGAAAAGATCTTTTCATAACAAGAAAAACTACATTAGGTTTATTGCCTAGAGTGAAAAAGCCTTCTTGATGACATGAGGATAGGCTGGCTGGAGAGCGAGATAGGAAAAATACTTGAGGTTGAATTAACAGAGGCTGAGGAAGCAATAGCTATATCAGATACCCATTTGGGGCTAAAGTACAAGGGTAGAGAGCTTTCTAAGAGCCGGGAGCTCTCAGAGTTTCTCGAGAAAATACTAGGGGACAATAATGTGAAGTTAATAGTACTCCTAGGCGATATTTTTGACTTTTGGAGCGCAAAAGTAGGGGATATCATTAGGAGCGCTTACGATCCTGTAAAAGTCTTGGTTGGCTCTGATAAAACGATAATTTATGTTGCGGGTAACCACGACAGGATAGTCTCATGGATAAAACTTGAGAGTAGTCGTGGGAAAGGTGACATTTACACAGTTCCGGATTTTTTCATCCTGAACGTGGACGGAAGAAAATACCTGCTGCTGCATGGACACCAGCTTGATGCTCTCTTTACAAGATTTAAGGGCTTGTGGAAGATTCAAAGCTACGTGTATATACTTTCAGAGTCGCTGTTCTCGCTACCGGGGCCATCGGAATGGATGCTTGCCGCTTTGAGCGCTGGATCATTTGCATTCCTTCTAGCATCTATAACTGCGAACAATGTGTTACAGGAGTTTATCCTTTTCCTGGTATCTATCCTACTCCTCTCCCCTCTTCTAGTTATGTTGTGGAGGAAACTACAGGACAGAATATGGTATGGTCTTCTCGAGGAATTAAACATGAAATTATCAAAGAGTAGGCTTCGCGGGAAAAGCCTTAGACACTTGTCTGTAAGCAAACCGCTCAACCGCTTCCTCCGATCCCTTGAAAGTATACCCCAAATCGGGCGAATCGATGGAGTAGTATTAGGACACACACATGTGCCAGAGCTGCTAGTTGAGGAGGGGAGAGTTTACGCCAATACTGGATCCTGGATCGAAAACGGGCACAACAGTACCTGTACCTTCGTTAGGATCACGTCTCACATGATCACACTTGGAAAATGGGAGAATGGGAGAGAAACAAAGATCCACGAGGCAAGTTTACCTGGAAGCTGATTACACATTAGCTCCTCCAAGTGGACAAGCTCTCGTACTCTTGAATCAAGAAAGATAAATTAAATCATTACTCTGATTTTTGGCTCTCTAGATTTTTTAAAGTCAAGATGAGCAGGGGCAGGGAAGCTAGGCCAAGCCATATTTCGGGTCTCAGTATGCCGGTTTCAAGGGTTCCTTGTGTTAACCACTCCCATGTAAATTCTTCCCCGGAGATATGGGAGAGATAAGCGTTGAGGCCATCCGCACCTATAATGAGCATGTATACTACACTGTAAGCCCCGGCAAGGAGCGCACCTACGAGTGTGAAACCCAGCGATTCGTTCCTCCCCTTTAAGAGGTCTAGGCTCCTGAGATATACTGCTCCAATTGTGAGGGATGAGAATCCTCCAAAGAGGTCTCTGCTAGGAAGATACGGCAAGCTTAAGTTTCCTGAAGGATCTATGAACCAGTTCCAGATGGCCAGGATAAACTCCGCTAAGCCAATTACAACGTAGAGCAATCCCATGATCAAAGCATATACAACCAGTATTCCTCGATTATTCCGGGTTCTTACCATTTTTCTTCACCTCATGCGAAACCTAACAGATGACCCACGATTATAATCGCGAAAGCAACAACATATGCCAGTATCATTGAATAGACGATAGCAAACAACGTCCACTTCAGCGAGTTAGTTTCCCTGTATATCGCTGCGATAGTCGCGACGCAAGGCATGTATATGAGGGTAAAGGCCATGAATGCGAAGCCCGTGAGTGGAGTGAAAATCCCCTGACTCCTAAGAGCCTCAGGCAACCCCGTCTCCTCGGCTCCAAGGAGTAGACCGAAGGTTCCCACGACTACCTCCTTGGCCAGAAAGCCGAAGAAGAGTGCTACGACAGCACGCCAGTCAAAGCCAAGAGGACGGAAGAGGGGTTCAAGTGTGCGGCCCAGCATTCCCACGTATGACTCCTCGATGTGTGACCCCCATGGATAACTCGAAAGGAACCACACCACAATCATGGTAAGTGTTATTATTGTCCCCGCCTTCTTCAGAAAAAGTGAGCCCCTTTCCCACATGTGTAGCGCAGTATTCCGTAGAGTTGGTCGTGCGTAATGTGGTAACTCTAGGATGAACGGTGAGGGTTTACCCTTGAATATTGTCCTCCTGAAAAGGAGGGCCATAATTAGGGCTAACGCTATTCCGAGGAGATACATCGAGTAAACGCCTATAGCTGCATAAGATCCCAGAACAGCCGAGCTTATTAGAATATAGACGGGTAGCCGAGCGCTACACGACATTAACGGGTTAACGAGTATTGTTATTATTCGGTCCTCATCACTCTCTATTATCCTGGTTGCCATGACTGCTGGGACATTACAGCCAAAGCCTAGAAGCATGGGGATAAACGATTTCCCGTGGAGACCCAGCCTATACATGCTCCTATCCATTACGAAGGCAGCCCTTGCAAGGTAGCCGCTGTCCTCGAGAAGTGAGAGCCCGAAGAACAAGAAGAATATAGGTGGAATGAACGTCAAGACGGCGCCAACACCTCCCAGGAGTCCGTTAACCACGAACCCGGCGAGTTGCTCATTTGGTATGGATGCGGAGGCTAATGTGCCGAGCCAGCCAAAGAACATTTCTATCAAACTCGTGAGGGGTGATGAGACGTCGAAGGTAAACCTGAAGAGGAGCCACATAGACGATAGGAAAACAGGTATTCCTGCATACTTGTCTAGCAGCGCTTTGTCGAGTAGGTCGGTGACCGTTAATGGTTTCGCTCCTCTTACAGTTTTACCAAGCACGCCACTTATGAACTCATAACGTGCCTCAGCTAAAACTACGCTAGCATCTTCGCCGAGTTCCTTCTGGAGGCTCTCTTTGAGGGCTAATATTCTTTCCTTTTGAGAACTTTTCTCAATCTCTTTTAATACTTCTTCATCACTCTCTAACACTTTTATAGCAAGCCATCTTGTAGGATACGCTTCAGCGAGTAACTTGTCTTCTTGGATGAGCTGCTCCATTCTTGAGATTATTTTCTCGACGCGTTCATTATAGCGTAGCGTGCTACCTCTCCTCCTCTGTTTTGAGGCTTCAACGATGGCGTCTAACAGCTCCTGCATACCTTCCTTCGTCGTTGCGATTGTCGGTATAACCCTTACACCAAGCATTTTCGAAAGGCCCTCAACGTCTATTTGAAAGCCAAGGCTCTTTGCCAGGTCATACTTGTTCAAGGCAACGACGACATTTGCCTCAAGCTCGAGCAATTGAAGTGTCAGGTATAGATTTCTTTCGAGGTTCGACGCGTCGACTATGTCAACCACGACATCAGGCTTCTCCTTCACTATATAGTCACGCGCTATCATCTCGTCAATAGTCTGAGCGGTCAAGCTATATACTCCGGGAAGATCAACAATCTGGATATCCTCTCCTCTATGCCTGCATCGCCCCTCCTTCTTCTCAACAGTTTTACCAGGCCAGTTTCCGACGTGAACCCTACCCCCCGTGAGATTGTTGAATATTAGACTTTTACCGACATTAGGATTTCCAATGAGAGCTACCCTTATAGTCACGGCGATCCACCCCATTCGACAATAATCTTCATCAGAATACCTCGCCCCACCATGACTCTAGATCCCCTCACCTCTATGAGAACAGGCCCCGCAGAACCAGAATGAATGACTTTTACCTTGGCACCAGGGGTAAGGCCTAAATCTAAGAGCCTCCTCATAATGCCCATACCTCCTCTAACCTCGACGACTATGGCTTCCGCGTTCTCCGGAAGAAACGCTAGCGGGAGCCTCACCTTCCCTCACCTCATTCACAATGACGTATATGTGCTCGCTTTCACTCTTCCTCAAACTAATATTGTATCCCTTAACAAGATACTCTATAGGGTCACCCAATGGTGCCTTTCTGAGAACAACTACCTCC
>NZ_JBMFLX010000017.1:9897-26473 GCF_049970975.1 Infirmifilum sp.
TAAAAAATAGGTTTACATGAAACTTAAGATCACTCCCCGAAAAGAGGACTACCTCCGAGCAATCTACAGGATTACAAAGGAGAAAGGCTTTGCTCGAGTGAGAGATATCGCTAAAGAACTTGAGAAAAAGCCCTCAAGCGTGGTCGAGATGGTTCGCAAACTACAGGCAGAGGGTTATGTCAATTATGAGAAATATGGAGGAGTGACTTTGACTCCCAAGGGGAAAGAGGTTGCCGAGATAATTGAAATGAGATACTACACGTTTCTCAAGCTACTCAGGTTAATACTCGTACCTGAAGACATTGCTTTAAAGGATGCTCATGTTCTTGAACACATGTTGGACCCTAAAACCACCTTGCAGTTTATAAGATTGGTTGAATTTCTTGAGACAAGATTCCAGAACTTTGAAGAGGAGTTCAGTGCTTACTGCAGGAGAAAAAGCCATGGCTTGGTTCATGGTACCCTTTAGTACGTATTAAAAGTTATAATAATTAATTTATCCGGATTACTGTTGTGACCTCTATGGGTCTAGGAGAATATTTAGAGTGCTGTGCAAAGCAGATAGGCAATAAAAGTTTTTCTCTAGAGGGAATCTTAGATTGCGCAAGGTTACATTGGGATAGTATCGCGGGAATCTTTACAAGTCTCTATGGTTCGAAAAGGGCTGAGGAGATTTACAGCGTCTTGAATCAAGGCTTAAAGTTGGGTGAAGTAGAAGAATCTCATGAGGTTTTCAAAGTTGTTTCAGAGCTACTTGAAGTTTTCCTGGGAAGCCTTGATATGACTCTAGCCAGCCCGATTTTAGTATCTAACCTTGAAATGATCCTCAATATTCTAGTGGAGAAGGGTATCATGCCAGAGGATAGGCGTCGTTTATGGGAGAGAATTCTCTTGGAGGTAAAGCTGAGGCTCGAGAAAAATGTTCTATGGGTTGAAGGCGGCTCAGCAACCCCTCTCATCGCCTTGAGTGACGAGGACCTGCCGTGGGCTCTGGGTTACCTTTGGCCGTATTTCCTGGATCAAGTGGAAGGTAAGGGTGTTCAGGGAGTCTTGAAGGAGGTTCAAAGTAGCATATATGAGGGTATAGCGGTAAGATTGAAGGGAACCCCTGGGTCGGGTAAACTAGCGTTAACATACCTTACGCTAAAGCACCTGATAACTGAGGGTTACCTTGTCTATGCAGGTGACCCGAACTATGCACAGTTGCTGAGCGGCGATAAGGTTGTCTTCTCGCCTAGGGGATATTACTTGTCACCTGCGGGAAACAAGGGGGACATTAAGGAAATTGACGTTTCAGGCCGCTTAACACTGGAAGAGCTCAAAGAAATAGCCCTAAGGATCGGAGCTTGGGATGGTGTTAAGATCTCCGAGTCTATGCTAGGGGCACTTGTTGAGCATTCAGGCGGGAATCCTGGATTCGTTGAGGCGGCTTTGCTTCATCTCGCGCTTTGCGAGATGAGCCAGAGGCGATGCGAGGTGCCCGATTCTATGGAAAAGTTAAAGGCGAAGTTGAGGGCTGATCTTCCTCCAGCACTCGTCGAAAAGCTCACTAACTTGTCTTTGATTTCCGCACGCTGCTTCCCAACCGGGCTCTTGGAAGTAGGTGAAGATGAGGAGGACTTCTTTAACCGTGTGTTTCTAAAATATGATCCCTTGGGGCTTTATTCATGGAGGAGTCTTGTATCTCGAGAAGCCTTTAGTAGGAAGATTGCCTTCCCGTATAATCCCTACGAGGTGGTCTTTTCATCGGAGTCGCCGTTCCACAGCGCATGGTCTCTTCTCTCCAGCTCTCCCAGGATCGGGAGCTATGTAGCCGCTAAAGCCTTAAGTGAGTTGTACGAGGAGCAGTCTTACCCGCTTCTAGAAGCTGTTGTTACGCTGTCTCCAGGTACGGTTGCGCGGCTCCTTAGGAGCTCTACTGTTTACCGTTTAAGGGTGCTTGTTGGAGTCGCAGAGAAAATGGGAAGCTTGGCATTGGCGGAGGAGCTCCTAAGCCTATCCACTAATATCCTTAAATCAATGGGGGGAGAGGTGCTTGCGGAAGAGCTGGAAGCTCTGACAGTGGAGCTGGCTGAGATTCAGGCTAAGAGATTGTTGCCAGAGCTTGCCCTGCGAACACTCAGCGGCTTCTCACCTAGAGATGAATCATTAAGGCTAAGATCTGAGTGGATAAGAGGTGCGTCGCTCTTAAACATAAGCGAGTACGAGAGAGCCTTTACTCACCTACAGGAAGCACTGAGGTTGTCCCAGGAGGGGAATTCGAGGCGTGAGACTTACTCAATTAGAATACTTATCGTTGACGCCTTGCTAGGAATGGGTAGGAGGGATGAGGCGGTCAAAGAGATTGAGAGCATCGTCAAGGAGCTTGTTAGGGCTGAGTGCACCTTAGTGGATCTCCTATTTGAGGCGGCTATCAGGGAAAAGCAACTAAAAGGTAAAAACAATTACGCAGTCTGCGCCTCCCTTACACGATGCGGGTATCCAGACCTCGCAGGTTCGTATGGATGTTTTAGCTGAGCCGGAAGTCAATTGAGGCGCCTCTATCGACTCTAACACTCCACCCCCTCTGAGCCCCTGCCCTGATTGCCTCCTCTAATATCTTGTGCTGCACGTTTGAATCTGGCTGTGTTAATCCAAGGAGGCTTCCCCCCAATCCCGCACCGCTTATCTTCACGCCTAGCGCCCCGGCTGCGAGCATGGCGCTTCTTATTTTTTCGAGCTCAGGGAGGCTTACATCGTATAGGTCTCTTAATAGCTCGTGCTGGTAATTTACCTCGTATGCTATAAGGTTTAGGTCGACACGTCCCGTCTTCAAGCTTTCCACTACTCGCATTGTCGATTGGTGCATTAGGAGAGTAAAGGTAACTCTCTTAGCAAGCTTTTCAGGTAGCCTGCTGAGATAGCCTTCTAATTCATCAAAACTCAATTGATCCCACAACGTTTCATCGAGGCTCGGCTTGATCTTCGCTTTAACGTCAGGTGGAATATCGTCCATAGAGTACAGAGTACGTAAAGCCTCGTTGAGCTCAGCCTGCCTCTTTGGATGAATATCAGCAACGCTGTGTCTGATCCCGGAATCTGCTATGATTAAGTTCAGCTTTCCTATCTCGAGTTTCTCTACACGTACTGGAGGTTTGGGGTATAATAGTATCGCTCCTCCCAGGGAGGACGCATACTGGTCCAGCCTACCGCAGGGGATACCGGCGACTCTGTTTTCGGCCAGAAAGGCAAGCTCGGCTACTTCTTCCGGTGATAGGCCAAGGTTGTAGTGGGCGTCTAAGGCCTTGAGGAAGGCTACTTCTAGGGCAGCACTGCTCGAGAGCCCAGAGCCTATTGGCACCTCGCTGTATATGACCGCTTTGAAGCCCCTTGTAAGCTTCAATCCCCTGTATTTTTCTAGGGCTATAACAACAGCCCTGAGATAGTTTCCCCACCAGCCTCGCACATGTAGCTCAGGGTTGGTTGCCGAGAAAACATCTTGAAACTCAGCTCCTTCCTTTTTCAGGTTCAAGCTTATTACCTGGAAGTTGTAGCTTTCTGATAAAACTGCCACGTATGTTCTCAAGTTTACCGCGACTGGAACTACAGGCAGGCCCTTGTAGTCCTGATGGGTGTTAAGGAAGTCAATGCGTCCAGGTGCAGAGGCTACGAGTAGAGGCGTCCGGTCCAGACTGGAAGAAAGCTCATACGGTATCTTCACAAGAAATAAAACGTCGTTCTGAAAATAAATCTCACGTGCGGGGGGAAACTTACAACGAGCTTCGATGGAATCCACTTATTGGTAGCTGGATCATAGTCTCTAGTAAAAGGGCTGTCAGGCCCTGGAGGCAAGTCGAGAAGTGCCCTTTTTGCCCTGGGTCCGAGGAAACGGGGGTCGGCTGGGATGTCCTCGTGCTAGACAATAGATTTCCGGCTCTCAGGGTTGATGCGGTAGCCTCTCGAGGAAGCAGGGGATTGTACAAGGTTGAAAGGGCATATGGTTATTCGAAAGTAGTTGTAGAGACACCAGATCACGAAGGTGACCTAGACACGATACCCTTCGTGAACCTCATAAAATACCTGAGAGTAATCGCAGATCTTACAGAGAAGCATTGTGGTGATCCAAAAATAGAGTATGTTTTGCCATTCAGGAACAAAGGGGAAGTCATAGGCGTGTCTCTCACTCACCCCCATTCACAGGTATACGTTTTGCCCTTTATACCGCCACGGGTAAAGAGGGAGTTATCAATGATTAAGGAGCATAGGGAAAAGACAGGTTCCTGTCTTCTATGCGATATCCTGGAGACTGAGGAATCAGATGGAGAGAGAATATTGTATTCAAATAGACACTTCACGGCTTTTCTCCCGTTTTTCGCTATGTGGCCTTACGAGGTACATATATACCCTCAAAGGCATGTCGGATCACTTCCTCAACTAGGGCTTGAGGAGCTCCAAAGCCTAGCTGACGCTATTAGAATGGTTGTCGGGGCATATAATCGGCTCTTTGGCTTCAGCCTCCCCTACATTATGGTTTTCCACCAGTCCCCCTGCCGCGACTCCGGCGAATTCCACTTCCACGTCGAATTCTACCCTGTTCACCGATCCCAGGATAAGTTAAAGTATCCCGCGGGTATAGAGTGGGGAGGGTGGATCTTCACGTATGACGGCTTGCCCGAGGAGAGGGCGGGAGAGCTGAGAAAAGCGTTTCAAAGAGCTCTAGTCGATTTCGAGACGAAGGGTTTAAAACCATTTGGAAAAGTCCCCGAGAAATGAGAAGGCTTATCGGACTACGCTTTTATATCTGAAGCTTTAATTGTGTGCATCGTGAACGTTAGATACGTGGTCTTAATCACCCTGGGGCTCCTAGTTATCCCTAACCTGGTTTTCGCTCAGCAAACAGGCGTAGTAAACGTCGAGATTTTTCCTACGGGAGGTGCCCATGTCGTCTATATTCTTCCAGTAAATGGGTCACTCATAGTTGATCTGAAACTGATTGGTCTTCCAGACCCTAACTTCCTGGTAATTGTCCAGAACGAGAAGGGTGAGCCACTACCATACTCGATAAATGACACTACTGGCTACATGACTATAATTACGTTAGGGTCGTCTCAGTTAAAAGTAGACTATTATACCTCATCTATAACCTCCAAAGTAGCAGGCAGATGGATCGTAAACTTTACATCTCCACTCCCAGTCATATTGAAGCTTCCCCCAAATGCAACACTCTCAGCGATTTACACCATTCCAGAAGGAATCTCCACTCAGGATGGAAGCATAGTCTTGTCCTTCAAACAAGGCCCAGTCCTTATAGGCTATGTTCAACCCCCTGTTAACGTCGTTGTACAAAAGCCTATAACGCCTCCTTCCAATCCCGCAATACCACCTGGGAGTAACACCAGTAGCACAACGAGTCCAGGAACTACACCACAATCGCCTTCGAGCCCCTCTCTGCCCTCTACAAGTCTTACAAGCCCTATAATCCTAGGCGCTATCACCCTAGCTACGGTCGCCGTATTGGTACTTTTCTTACTTCTGAGAAGGAGAGAGAGCGCTAAGGGCTTTTCAGAGGTTGACGCGCAGATAATTGAGCTATTAAGGAGTGCTGGTGGAGGACTTTTTCAATCTGAACTTGTCAACAAGCTTGGGCTACCCACTACGACTGTCTGGCGTCATATAAGGAAACTAGAGTCTAGCGGCATCGTGGTTGTGGAGAAGAGGTTTGGGAGAAACTACATCAGACTCGCCCGGTGAGTGAAAACTATTAGGTTTGAAGGGGTGGGCAAGCATCTCATTCATACGCTGGGGGAGTTAAAAATGAGATCCTATGTTTTATATAGCTTTATTTTTGCCTCACTGCCTAGACGGCTTTATGACTTTTAATGCCTCTTTTACATACTTATCTGGTACATATCCTTCCCTTATAATCTCCGCTAGAACATCCGCGCTAGGCCTCCTGATCCTCTTCTTAGACTCAAGGTCGACGGCGTAAAGGCCGAACTTCATCCTAAAGCCGTCGGCCCACTCGAAGTTATCTACAAGCGCCCAGTGCAGATACCCTTTCACAGTGTTTTTCTCCTGAATGTATTCTTCTAGGGTTTTGAGGTGTAAGGCTATAAAGTGTGGTCTAAGCCTGTCTTCGCGATCCGCGATACCGTTCTCAGTTACAATTATAGGTTTTCCATAACCGGCTGCGATGTCTAGAACCTCTGCTAAGCCCTCGGGGTAAATCTCCCAGCCGAAGTTGCTTGTAGGTCGACCGGCCATGCTATAGGAGTCTGGGACACACTCGTTTCCATAGCCTTTTACCATCTCTGGGAAGACTGGAATACCTAGGATGAAGGAGAGGGGGTTTCTTTTGCCGTGAACAACTTGCCTCGAGTAGTAGTTGACGCCTATCCAGTCTACCTTATCCTTATATGCCGCGTACATCTCGCTAGGTTCTTCCTTCATGTTCGTGTCCTTGTCAACCCATCCGCGCGTTACAGCGTTGAGGATCCACCTGTTGTGTAGATGGTCTGAGAAACGTGCAGCTGTTACGTCGAGATGACGCCTTGGGTCTAGAGGGTGGAAGGGTATCATGTTGTGAATTATTCCGACCTCAGCTGGGCTAGATGTTTCTGGATATGCTTTTGTCTTGTCTATGCTCTTTATGATCTTATAAGCCAAGACGTGGGCTTGAGCTATATTTACTAGGGTTTTCCGGTAACCGTCGAAGTTGAATAATCCAGGAGGGAACTTTCCGTTCTTGAAGAGAAAGCCAGCCTCAGCCACTACGCTGGGCTCGTTGAATGTTGACCATATGTCCACCAGGTCTCCGAACCTCCAAGCTGCGTAAGCTGCGAATTTTACAAACTCGATCGGAAAGCGTGGGTCTGCATAGCCCAGTGGTCCTCTTTTTAGGTTCGTGGCTCTAGCCTGGATAGGGTCATGGAGCCATATGGGTAGCGTGAAGTGTACAAGGTTTAAGATGACGAGGAATCCTTTCTCGCGTAGGTCCATTATCACCTCACGGTAATGCTGTACAGCTGACTTATCGGCCAGCTCGTCAAGCTTCGCCAGGTCTTCTTCGTCTAGACTTGCGTTTACTAGTAGAGACTCGTCTTTCTCGACGTGGATGTTGATGTTAAAGGTGGGTCTTGGGAATATCCTGCTCCACTCTAGATTTAAGCGGTAAGCATTCATGCCTAGAGACTTAGCGATATCGTGGTCTTCACGGAAACGATGCCAATAGTCTATCCCCTTTTCGGGCAGGTCTCCGCTCACGATTCCTCGCTTAATATTGGATTCGTCGTGAACCCAGACAAACCAGTCTGTGTTAGGGTCGATTGCTCTCCCTTCAGGGTCTCCCATCTCGAATTGGAAGCCTGCGAGTGAGACACCCCAAAGGAAGTTTTTCGGGAACAATTTAACCACCTTTTAATTCCATCTTTCTCTCTTGCATTAGGACTCTAAGCCTGTCTATATCCTTAGGTATTATTATCGTAAGCGCTAGGAAGAAGACGAAACAGAGCAGCCAGGTGGACACACTGACAAGGGTTATGGATTTTCCTAGAGATAATCCTTCCGCGAGTATCCCTGTAAGAGCTGGAGACACCGCGCTCCCAATATTTTCGAAAAACCTTAGGTAAGCCGTAGCACTGGATCTCAGCTCGGGCTCCGTAACATCTGTAACAGCCGCTACAACGTTAGGCCCGGCCATGGGGATTACGAAGGCTGTCAGGAGGCCAAAAAAGAGGAACTCATCGGTTGTAGGTGAGTTTATAGTTAGATAGATGAGGATGGCTGAGAATAGAACCACAACGGCGCCTAGCAGCGCTCTCCCTCTTTTCGTCCTTTTGAAGAGTCTATCGCCAAGGTATCCTGCTGTAATGTTGCCGAAAGTCATCGCTATGAGCCAGAGAACCATTACCAACATTACTAGTTCTGGTGTGAGTCCTCTCTCGAGCTCCATATAGGTTATTATCCAGAAGGTTATAGCGTTCCATGGGAATACACCCCAGAAGCCCTGCAGATAGAGCAAGAGCAACGACCTGTTTTTAAGGAGCTTCGGCAAATCTGAGGCCCTTGCCTTGTAGATATCCTCTTTCAGGAGTCCTTCAAGCTCTGGTTCAGAGCTCCCTCTAGGTACATCTTTTATGACAAGAATTGTCAGAACACCGATAAGGATGCCTATTGGCCCTGTTATGTAGAAAGCGTTTCGCCAGGAATATCCGGCGGATACTATCGTGAGAGCTAGGATTGTCCCCAATATAGAGCCGAGCGGGCCCGAAGCGTTAAGAATACCCATGGCTTTACCTCTCTGGTGGGGCTCGAAGTAATCTGAGACTAAGCTGTATATCCCGGGTGGAGCCGCATCATCTATGCCCGTCGCCATTCGCGTCGCGAAAAACTCGTTAAATGTCCTGCTAAGAGCATTAAATATTGTTGTGAATCCCCAAATCGCTGCAGCTAAGCCAGCAAGGATCTTCCTTGAATACCTATCATAGAGATACCCCCATAGAGGATATAACACCGCGGCTACTAGAACGGTCAAAGAGAATACAATTCCCAGCTGACCGTGAGATATTTTGAATTCTTCCTCAATATTCGGAGCGACAGCCGAAATTATGAAGCGATCCGCTTCGTGGAAGGTCAAAAAGATGGCGAAAAATGCAACGACGAACCATTTATATTTATTTTGCATACAAAATAAATCTTAGTTTGCACTTAATATATTTTTTTATTATACTGTTAACCCGAAAGGAATACTATGTGAGAATTTTCTCACCATCTAAATAAAGAGTGGGAGGCGGATCTTTGAATGAAAAGGAATAAGAATAGTTTAAAATAAACGCAGAATTCTTAGCACTTGTGAAAGAGATCCATACTTTCCCTCCTCGCTATGGGCCCGAGTGGGGAAGCGGGGGAGTCTTCGGCCTAAAATACTATAAAGACACATTATACTTCACCCTTGCTTTTGAGGCTGAGGCACACTTCGTCCAAGATGATGAGCATAAAATTTACCGTTTTGAGCAAGTGGGCTACCTGCCCACGAGTGGAGGTGACACCTACAACGCTGTGGATGTCGTGGACGACTCTATATTTTTCGGTGGATGGGTTCATGCTCCAGCCATATATGCGGGTCGGGTTGGTAGAGGAGGATTAATTCATTTTTACAATAAGTACAGCCACGTCCACGAGTATGTGATAAGTGAGGAAAGGGTTAAACTATTGTGGAAGGAGAGCATTAGACACGAATCAGAGTGGGCAGGAGAGATTTCCAACATCATTTACGACCCAGTGAATGACAGGCTTTTACTTTCTAGGTCGGATGGACACAAGAACCTGGGCGTATACGCTCTGCCGCGTAGAGGTGGAGCAGCCGAAAAAATAAGCGAGAACCCCTCTCTTAAGGGGGCTTTACTCGGAGATTATGCATGCTTCGATGTGATAAAAGATTGGAGGCGAGGCGTTGAGGCTGTACAGTGTCATGACCTTATATCAGGAAAGTGGGAGTTATTCGACATAGATTATTCTAAGATGAGTGTTGACGGTAGCCCAGCATTTTTCACTATGAGTGGACCCGCAATTTCAGCTTATGGGAGATACATGCACTTTGTTAGGGGAGGCGTCCTAGTGGGTAATCCCTTGAACTATGAGGGGCTGTCGTTCCTCAGACTCTTCGATTTCGGCCTCTCGGGTTATGGACCTCTTCGAACCTCAGCTGTGCCTTTTGCTGGCGGTATCCTCGTGGCCTTTAATGCGTTCACTCATGGAGTTCAATATCCTAGAAACAATGATGAAATGGAGGCAGCTAAGGCTATGAATACGATAGTCGGGCCAAGTGTTCTACTTTACATTACTCCGCCTATAGCTCGTATAGTGGGCGCGTTTGGAGCAAGAATCACATCCATTGAGAGCGCCGGGGGCAAGGTGTTTCTCGGAACCTCTACTACAGCGAATTATGGTGCGCTTGACGCCGGGCCCGTTGATGCAGGATGGAAAGAAGTTGTAGGTTTAGATCTAGCCGGGGCTTTGAACAGTGCACCTCCAGTGGTCTTCAGAGTTGACGGTTCAAGGATTCTCGATATGGCGTGGGGAGGTATACCGTTATATGGGTACAGGAATCCAAGAATTATAGTATCGACTAGCCGTGAAAACGAGTTGATTCTACGAGAGTATGACTTTAGTTTGTCACCCAGTAAGGCTGAGGAGGAAAGAATTAAACTTACGAAGGGTAGGAATATTATTGAGCTCGGAGCATATAAGGGGATTCTCTCCTTCCAACTTATAGAAGAAGACCCATCTCTTGTAGCTAAGATAGTGCTCGAATAATCTTCCCGTAAATTACCCTTGAATGGTTAAGCTTTTATCTCGGGTTTTTTGCCTAATGCGAATTGTAGGAGGTAAATGGAGGTAGCCAGCTTGGAGAAGATATCCGACAAGTTCGGCATTAAACTGTGCGAGAGAAAGATCGTTTTTGAGAGCGGCAAAGAAGGTGTTCTCGCTTCCATCGATCTACCTTTGAATGCTGAGGCTTTTGTTGTCCATACACCTGAGGGGTCCTCGGTTGCTAGTAAGCCCGAGATAGTGGGCAGGGAACTCGATAGCGCCATCATAGAGCCGGCACGCGTAACAGCCTCTTTTCTTAAGCAAAGACTCGAGGGTGTGGAGGATATCGTATTCCTACACGTTCTCAGAGGGTCTCAAGGGTATCGTCTTGATGTGGCTTTGCGTGAGGCTGGCTTTGAGATCAGGGAAGAGTTTGTGCGGGTGGTCTATGAGGGAACAGGGGAGAAGCATCTGGATTCAAGCCCACGCATTGGTAGAGTACTGTTCGGTGAGCTTTCAGGAAAAGAGAAAGTCCTGGTCGTCGCTGATACTGTGGCTACGGGGAGAACACTACTTGAGGCTCTCAGGGTATTACTCGATCTCGCCCAGTTTAAGGGAGTAGAGTTCAAACAGGCCATAGTATATGGATTCATCTCCGAGAACGGCGCAACAAAAGTTTCAGAGTTCCTGGAAAAGCGCGGAATTACCCCATTTTTAATCTCTATTGAAAACTTTTCAGCCCTCGCGTCTAACATGTTCGATATGCCCCTTTATGGTCCCGACGTGACGCGCGACAAAATCCAGGTTGATAAACTGATAGCTGGCTCTACGATTCCGCTTGCCCTGAAATCCATGCTTGAACACTATTTTCCAGGATTGGACCAGCCTGGCGATTGGAGCGAGAGACAGTGCCTCTTATTCAACGGAACATCTTATGAGCGCGGCAGGATAGAGAAGCATCTAGAAAACAGTATGAGCGCCCTTGAAAATCTGTATTCAGCGATAAAGGCTGTAGACTGGTTTGAAAACTGGATGGGTCGAGTCTACCAGGAGAGGAAGAAGGGTCTCAGAAAAGCTATGAGAAAGGATTACTGTGCTCCCGAGCTTTAGCTAGGATCTTGCAAACCTGTACTTCTACTGGCTGGCGCAGGTGTGCCTTGTAGACTATATCATCCTCCTCCAGGATAAGTCTAGGAGAACCGTCAGCTATTATCCTGCCGTCTACCATTACTAATAGACGGTCCGCGTACTTGTAAGCCAGCCCTACGCTATGAGTGACAACTAGCACAGTCTTGCCTTTATCGACTAGCGACCTAAAAATAGACATGAGCTGCTCGCCGAGTCTTCTATCCTGCCCGGTCGTGGGCTCATCGACTACTAGAACCTTCGGGTTAAGGGCATATACACTTGCTATGGCGAGTCTTCGTTTTTCCCCTTTGCTCAGAAAGAACGGATGTTCTTCCTCCAGCCCTTTAAGGTTGAAAAGCTTGAGGGCTTCCTCAACCTTCTCAGCGTATAACCTTTCGGGGACTCCCCTAAGCCTCCATCCGAAGGCTACCTCATCCCAGACAGTCTGATTAAAGATCTGATGCTGTGGATTTTGATATATGTAGGCTATAATGCTGGATAGCTCTTCCCGCGTATACTCACCTACCCCCCTCTTGTCGATTAGAACCTCGCCCTTAGAGGGTTTGAGAAGCCCAGCAACAAGCTTCGAGAGAGTTGTCTTACCGCTCCCGTTGGGACCCATGAGGAAAACTAACTCTCCTAGTCGTAACTCAAGATCCACACCCCTTATGACTGGTTTTTCAGGCTTGTATTCGAACCAAACATCTCGAATCGATACTATCACATCCCCTTTACGTCCTTCTATGACTCTAGGGTTGCACACGCCGTTAAACTTCACAGCGTTGGAGTACGCCTGTCTCAAGAGGTCGCCGGTGTCTCTAGCTTTGATGTTGAGCTGTCTCGCAAGTTGTATATAGTCGGGCGGGTAAGCCGCGTGTTTTAAAGCCGTCTCGCCTAACTCGTATACTTCACTGGGCTCTCCTTCTAGAACTATTCGTCCTTCATCCATAACCAGGAGCCTGTCCGCAAACTCTACTATGAGTTCTGGCTCGTGTTCAACCATTACGACTGTTGTCCTGTATTCATTTATCAGGCTTCTCAGGGCCGAGACAACTTCTTCCTTACCCTGGGGATCCAAGTCGGATGTGGGCTCGTCGAGTATTAGGAGTTTTGGTCTCCTGGCAACCGCCGCTGCGATGGCCACGCGTTGCTTCTCACCCCCAGATAGCTGTAGAGGTGACCTTGGGAGAAACGACTTGTCAAGGCCTACAAGGTTTAGCGACCATTCGATTCTCTCCTGTATCTCATGCTCATCTAACTGCAAGGGCTCCAAGCCCAGTAGTATTTCGTCCTCAACGTTACTCATCACGAACTGGATCTCTGGATCCTCAAATACGACGCCGACGTTCCTAGTTATCTCGGAAATCTGGGTTCTTGACGTATCGTAACCCAGGAGTAATACTTTACCTTGAAATTCTCCTGGAAGCCTCTGTGGAATGACCCCTATAAGTGTGAGAACGAGGGTGGTTTTTCCCGCACCACTAGGCCCTGTGATAGCGACGAATTCTCCCTCATCTACCCTCAGATTAATATTCTCTAAAATGGGTTTTTTGGACCCAGCGTATCGCCAGTAAACTTCTTTAGCTTCTAGAATCGCCATGTGAACCACCACGCAAGGAAAATTGTCAGGAATACCGTGAAAGCTAATACGAGGTAATCCTTTATTGTAAGCTTGCCTCTGTGTAGGCTTGCCGAGAAAGTAGTAGAGGGTTGTATCCCTCTAGACTCTAGTGCAAGGGATATCTCTAGACTTCTGGTTACCATAAGGGAGAGTAATGGTATCAAAGCGTTGAGGTAAATTCTGAATTTTCTTGCGAGACTTGATTTTTCAAAATCAACTCCGCGTGCAATCATAGCCTCCCGAACTATAAGGAAATCTGAGACGAAGAAACTAATACCCCTAAAGAATAGAGAGGCTGAGATGCTCACCCATGCAGGTAATTTTAGCCTTCTTAACCCCCACACTATGTCCCGGTCGGATACAGTTGCTATAAAAAGCGTTGCGGTGAAAATCATCGCGAGTATTCTAAGAATGAAGAAAGCCGTCTGCAGGAGAGCTGTGTCTGTAATCAGTATCTTCCACTCCCATACTCCTCGTTCAGCGTTAACGCGCAAGATTGTCGTGGAGTAGAGGGTGTTACCTGGAACCTCTTTAAAGAAAACGAAGGATAAGACGATAAAGAAAGATAAACTCAGAATTAGGAATAAGTAGTTTTTCAGGAACCTCAATGGGACGCCCGCCCATAATAGAAACACGAGAGCTGTGACAGCCAACAGGGTAGCTGTGGTAATGTCCTTGACGAAGAACACGTCAAGCGACAGAAAAAAAGGAACAATTATTCTAGTAACAGCGTCGAGTTCACTGTAACTTGTATGTCTTACATACACACCTGCGAGTTCCTCAAGTATTGTGGGCATGGGCTAGGCCCACCATCCTTCGACATATAGTCCAGTCCTTTTGAATATGGGTGTTAATGCTGTCAGGATTCCCGTGGATAGAACCGAGAGCACGATAAAGTCTCCTATAACCCAGCCTGTGAATATAGGCCAGAAGAGTTCGGCTGGTAGGGGCGGTGGAACATTATATAGAGTCAGGGTGGCCGCTCCCCATATACCAGAGGCTACCGAGGTGAGTATTATGCTGGCAATGTACACGCCCCATGTCTTCGCATCGCCTACCAGGAGGCCAAGCATTATTCCTATGACTGCAAGCCCCAGTCCAGTATACACGCTCGCCACATAGATAGAGGTAAACGGTTCTCCTAGGGATCCCAGTAAAACCTGTATTATTATTCCAAGGATAAGTATAATGAAGCCTGTTGAGACGAATACTGGGAACAATCTAGCCGCAGCTCCACGTTTAACCGTGAAGTCTGGATCAATGCGTAGGATTCTAAATAAGAGGGCTGGGATAAAGGCCTCTATAAAGTCTGCGAAAGCCCAGATGACCGACTGGTACAGCGTATAGCCGCTCGGGTATAGTCCGAGGAAAAGACAGCTTAGGTACCCCGCAAGTGCTCCCCAACCACCCATCCAAATCCCTAAGGGGACGTAAACCGAGCTTGCAACGTAGAGAGCGGAGACACCTGGGGCTCCTAGAACTGGGAAAATCAGCGATGAGAGCACGGCAAGCACATACGCCATTGCTGTGGCAAGGATGAAGGTAACGATGTGGGCCCATGTAACCCCTCTTTTAAAGGCTTTTCCCTGCGTCACAAGCTAGAGTTTTTTCATCTATTTATAAAATTTTCTTTATTTTAAAACATAAAATTTTTATACTATTATCTTATTCGTGATAACAATGTACTCGAAAAGAATCGAGGAAGCTACCACACAGGTCATATGTCACAAAGCCTTGAAGGCCGTTAGAGCACATATCCCCCCAAAGGAAATTCTCGAAGAACTGAATAGGGCAGGAATAGATGTGTCGCCGGTGGACCTAAGCAGGTATCTTGGCGGTCTTGTTTTACCTGCGCCAGATAAAGCGTTGCAGATATTGGAGGCGATCTATAAAACCGGGCTAGCTGAGAGAGTGCTCCGTGTAAGGGTTCATGTAGACTCTCATGGGGTCGTCAATGTCCCAGACATAGCCTTCGATACTCGAATATTGGAGCTGGCCTCCGCGGTTGCATTCCTGTTATTTAGGGGTAGAGTGGATTTAGTCGTTACTGCTGCAACGAACGGCATACCACTGGCTTCTACCATTGCATCCTTCCTGGGGGCCAGACTTGCTGTAGCTAGACGTGAAAGAGAGAGCCCTAGCATTAAATATATAACAACTGGATTGTTTCTGAGGGATCCTCCTAGTTATGTCCACCTCTACCTTCCCGCTGATTCTATTCGGCGGGGTGACAGAGTTCTCATAGCCGACGATCTTTTTAGCACAGGTAGGACACTAAAGGCACTGCTAAATATGGTCGAGGAGGCGCGCGGGAATCCTATTGGAGGGTTTGCCCTTATAGCTATGGGCAACGCTTGGAGAGAAGTAGCTCCGAGCGGGCTTGAGATCGTAACTCTTCTAAACGTATGAAAGCCCACACTATATATATCATACAACAAACTTCCTCAAGTGATGGGCAGTAAAGCACCTGTTTTTGTTGTAGACTATGATGGAACACTATCTCGTGAAAATACACCAGTCGAAGAGAAAGTACTTAACGCCATTCTTTCATTGAAGAATACTTATGGATTTAAACTTGTACTTGCGACGGCAAGGCCTTTTAGGGATATCGAGCAATTTGTAAATGCAGGGATTTTCGATGCTTTGATCCTTGAACTTGGAGGAGTTCTTCATTTCCCACCCTCAGATATCGTAGTCTTCAAGCCAAAGTGGTGGAATATGGTAATTGAAAAAATTGCTCTCAGAGTCCCACCGGTCAACAAAGGAGAGCTATTATATTATTTTGACGAGAATCATCTGCCACAGGCCCTCGAGGTTTTAAACATTATAAGTCCTACACACCCGGTAGAAGTTAAGAAGGTCGGCTCTAGAACTCATGTATTCGCCCCACAGGGACTCGACAAAGGAGTGGGGCTTACAAGGCTTTCAAGGTTTATAAGCTTGGAAAAAGCTGAGATTATAGCTATTGGGGACAGCATGTCAGATATGCCCCTATTCAAGGCTGCCGGGTTTAGGATAGCTGTTGCTAATGCTGAAGAACGTATAAAGGTTGAGGCCGACTATGTGACAAAAAGTCTCTATGGTGAGGGCGTAGTTGAGGGCATAGGATTCTTTCTGGAAAAAACATCAGGTAAAAAAGAAGAGTAGTTTAAAAGAATTGTTTTATCCGAGGATTCCAAGGATGGCTAGTATGAAGGCTACGAGGAAGAGCACTATCACCGCTTTGCCGTAGCTGTAGCCCTTGTTCTTGATTAGCCAGTACGTGAAGAGTGTGAAGAGTAGCGGTAGTAGTGAGGGCATAAGCTGGTCTAGGACTGGTTGCAGCTTTATGGCCTGCCCGTGGAACTGGGCTAGAACTATTGGCGTTGTGGCTCTCACGTAGGTTGCTGTAATCCCACCTATCACTGCCATAGCGAACGCCATTACGGCTTCGCGGAAGACCTTCAAAACGTCTCCCTTGAGGACTTCTGAGAGCGAGAGACCGTACTTGTAGCCGTACACTAGGGAGTAGTATTTGATAGCCCAGGAGACGGGAAT
>NZ_JBMFLX010000018.1:0-26105 GCF_049970975.1 Infirmifilum sp.
GCTCGACTCGAAGACTTACATTTTGTATACTGCTGTTGAGCCGTCCCCGGGGGGAGTCGAGGCTAGACAAGCGATAGCTGTTCTCGAGGATTCCAAGGCAGTAAAGCTGGGTAATTTCAGACTGGAATACATGGGGGAACTCTTCAATACCTTCTGGAAAGACAGCGCTCTTATAGAAGCACGTAACAAAGACTCAGTCCTTCTTTTAAGGCCCTCCATCCCGCTTGAAAACAGTGGCTACCTCGAGATTGGGTGGCGCTCGGTAGCCTCTTTAAAGGAACTTACTGTAAGCGCAGATACCATGGAGCCTGTTCTCCTGTACGAGCCCTTCGAGATCAAGGTGGGATGGTCCACGAATTCTGTACGTATCTCCTCAAACGAGTACCTTGTAGGCTGGCACGGCGTCGGGAACGATTATATCTACAGGAACGGACTTGCGCTTCTGGATTCTGATGGAAGATTGCTCGCTATAAGCGATTATCTCATCGCGCCTGAACCCACGCTTGAAGAGTTCTATGGAGACAGACCTGGCGTGACATTCGGATGCGGCCTAATACACTACAAGGATCTCCTGATCTGGGTGGGCGGGCTTTCAGACTACGCTATCGGGATCTGGGTGGCCGATTTCGACAAAGTTATGGATAAGCTTAAAACTGTCTCAACTAGCGTTTAAGAATCGGTTGAAGGATTGAAGAATCCATTAGCCATTGTAGGGGATTAGTCTTAGCCCTCTTTTGACCGCTAAAAGGTAGGAGTAGTTTCTGGACAAGGATTGCTGCGGAGAGTGCTGAGAGGCTAGATAACAGGAAGAGTGTCCTAGGACTGGTCGCGTCTGCAAGGTAGCCGGCTAGGATCCCTATGACTGAACCATAGATTGTTGAGAGCACGCCCTCAAAGGCGTAGAATGTCGCTCTTTCCGTCTCGTCGCTTATGTCCATCAGGGCCTTCGTGTAGGCTATCCAGAACAAAGGCCAAACGGGGATAATAAAGAAAAAGGCGAAGACAAGTGGATTCGGGGCAAGATAGTATCCTGCATAGAGGATCGTCCATCCAAGGCCAGCCATTGTGAACATCTCAGACGTGGAGAGCTTGTCGGCAAGTTTCCCGTAAGGTATTGTAGAAAGCCCAGCCAGCACAGTGATTGCCACAGTCGTTGACCAGGCCTCGGGCGAGCCGCGAAGATACCTCAGGAAATATATACCCAGGACACCCCCGCTAATCGCCCCGGGTAGCGTTAAAAGCAGCCTTGACGCGTATAATCTCCAAAACCTCCTTGGAACCCTTGGGATGTGAAGAATAACTCGTGCGTGTGGTTTAGCGTTGGTTGTTTTCTCCTCGTCTATGGAGAGTATCAGGGCGACCGGTATTATGTTCAGGGCCGCGTATAGGCGAAGTAGATTCCTGTAGCCGAGCAGCGTGTATAGCTCCCCTGAAGCTAGGCCTCCAATGAAGCCTCCCGCTACACCCATTGCATTGTATTTTCCCAGGAATTCCCCGCGCCCGTTGCGGAATTTCTCTGCTAGGAGTGCTGAGAAAGCGGATCCTCCAGCACTTCCCGTTATGGCGCCAAGCGATTGGATGATAACGACTTGTTGTAGGTTTGTCGCGAAGCTTAGGGCCACGCTTGAAACTATTCCTGTGAGAGATGCCATGAGTATGAAGCTCTTTCTCTTACCTGTAGAGTCTGATAAGCGGGCCCATATAAAGGACATTACCGCTGATATGGCAGCCGGGAGCTGGCTTCCTATACTCGTTGCGAGGAAGCTGCCTCCCGCGAGTTCGTAAATGAATAAAGATAGGAAGGGCGACACTAGGTTTCCGGAGAGGCTAGAGGTGAAATTGTAGGCCAACAGTTTTTTCTTTATCGCGTCGCCAGGATTTTTCTGCACAATCTCTCCTTGATTACCTACTGATTTATTAACTTATACGCACTAATCAGGCATGTTAAACAATATTAGACGTCTACAGATTGCTATTGCCTGTTCGTTAAAGGATAGAGCATAACCTTTTTATGCAGACATGACGTGTACGACTCGTGCACGAGTGGGCTTTAGCAGAGGCTGTGGCGAGGACCGTAGAGGAGCTAGTGGTAAAGGGCAGGGATGTCAGGCAAGTCGAGGTCGTTTTGGGGGAGCTTCAGGCTGTTGATGAAGGGGTTTTTGAGCTAGCCTTAAAAGAATTGTTTGAGGAGATCCGCCGCGAGAAAGGGATAGATGTTCAAGGCTTCAAAATTACACGCGAGAAAGCAGCCTTCAAGTGCCAGGTTTGCGGGCACACCTGGACACTGGAAGAATGGCCCGTGAAGGAGGAGTTCCGCGAGGCTGTACACTTTGTCCCAGAGGTGGTACACTCCCATTATTCTTGTCCTAGGTGCGGTAGCAGGGACTTCGAAATAACTGCTGGAAGGGGTGTCAAGGTAAGGGTGATATAAGATGGATCTCGACTTCCGCGTCCCACTTATACGCGAGAGGCTTGAGAGTTTCCGGCTCGTCGTGCCTGTAGCCAGCCCGAAGGGCGGTGTAGGTAAGACGACGGTTGCGAGTGCTCTCAGCCTCTTACTTGCTAGGGAGGGCGTACCGACAGGCCTGCTAGATGCAGACTTCACAAACCCTACCACTCACGTTATGCTAGGCTTAGACGCCGAGAGCATAACTCCCGAAGAGGAAAAAGGAGTCCTACCTGTAAGGGTCGAGGATAAACTTGAGTTCATGAGCCCGGCTTTCTACTCTAAGGACAAGCCCCTACCACTACGAGGGCATGAAACCGTAGACGCGCTTCGCGAGCTTCTCGCAGTTACAAGGTGGTCAAGCAGGATCCTCATAGTTGACTCGCCCCCAGGCCTCTCGGACACTCTCCTAGAACTCCTACGTCTCCACCGTGATTCAAGGGTGTTGATAATCTCAACTTGTGACGAGATGAGCCTCTTATCGACGAAAAGAATGATTGACTTCCTCGCACAGGAAGGGTTAAGGAGCATAGGCATAGTGGCTAACATGTGTAATGAGTGCTCAAAAATACAGGGGAGATTAAATACGTCTGCGCTGGCATGCTTACCTTTGATTGAAGGCTTCCAGAGGCTTGAGGGCAATAGGGATAAGGTGTTAGAGGCCTTGGGGACAGGCTTAGAAGCCGTCAAGTACAGGATTATATCTCTCCTCTAGCCTCTGAGCGGTATACGAATTTGTTTATACCCCGCTTTGTTCTCTGAAGAAAATGGAGAGGTGGCCATCTCTGTTGAGGGTTTAATGGAAATCTACCCTGGTGGCTACGTGTGACCTTTGCTTCTACTACATTCTTGCAGCGATCGTGTTAGCATTTCTATGGAAAATCGTTGAATAGGACGGGAACGCTACTCTCTTATATATGCGCGTCTAAAGTCCCGAGTCACGTCGAGGCGCTCGATATTACCCTGGAATATAGGGGCATAGAGTTTTTATTTCCAGGGCCTCTTAGGGCTCAAAGGTGATTAGGGTGAAGACGTTTTACGTAACAACCCCCATATACTATCCAAATGATGTCCCGCACATAGGGCACGCCTACACGACCGTGCTGGCGGACGTGCTTGCCAGGTGGCATAAGATTAACGGCTACGACGTCTTCTTCTTGACAGGGACAGATGAGCACGGGTTAAAACTCCAGCGTAGCGCGGAGAAGGCAGGCAAGACTCCAAAGGAGTTTGTCGACGAGATGGTCCCGATATTCAAAAAGTACTGGGGACTTCTCGACATCCAGTATGACAGGTTCATAAGAACCACCGACCCAGACCACGAGGAGCTGGTAGGCAGGGTCTTCGAGAGGTTGCATGAGAAGGGCTACGTGTACAAGGGGAAGTATAGTGGCTGGTACTGTGTAAGCTGTGAGAAGTTTTACAGTGAAGGCGAATACGTCGAGAAGGATGGGCAGAAACTATGCCCTATCCACAACAAGCCCTTGGAGTGGGTTGAAGAGGAGACATACTTCCTAAAGCTCTCAGCCATGCAGGACGAGATCCTCCACTTAATCGAGGAGGGCAATATAATAAAGCCTGAGAGCTATGCACGCGAGGTTGCCAACCGGATTAAAAAGGAGGGCCTCCGCGACCTCTCAGTGGCCAGGCCCAAGTCAAGGGTTTACTGGGGTGTTGAGCTCCCCTTCGATAAAGACTTTGTTGCATACGTCTGGATAGATGCTCTCCTCAACTACCTGACAGGTGTAGGGTACTTACGTGACAACTCCAGGTTCGAGAAGTACTGGCCCTCAGCCCACCACATAATAGGCAAGGACATCCTGTGGTTTCACAGCGCCATATGGTTTTCGGTTCTCCGCATGCTCGGCGTAGCCCCGCCGAAGATGTTGGTGGTTCACGCCTACATCGTGAACCGCGGGCTCAAAATGGGTAAAAGCACCGGGAACGTCGTTATGATAGACGACCTCCTCGAGAGGTATGGCTCCTCAGACGCTGTACGCTACCTCCTTATGAGGCTACTCAACCTCGAGAAAGACGTAGAGTTCGACCAAAACCTCCTCGACAGCATATACAACGGTGAACTAGCAGACACATACGGGAACCTTGTACGCCGAGCAGGCGTCCTGGCCCTCAGAAGGCTGAATGGTGAGGTTGTAAAGGCGGGTTTAGACGAGTCTCTAGCCAGTCTCGCAACTGGAGTTATCTCTAGGACACAGCAACTCATGGGGGAGCTCAAGATAGCTGAGAGCCTAAGCCTGAGCTTCGACTTACTCCGGGAGGCAAACGCCTACCTGAACCGCACACAGCCATGGTCCAGCGAGGATCCCAACAAGCCACTATACAATGTTCTCGAGGCTATAAGGATATCAACAAACCTCCTCTACCCCGTCATGCCAAAGACGAGTGAGATCGTTTCTCGCTCCCTAGGATTCGAGATCATACCACCACCGAACCTCGCCTACGGTCAGACCCAGCTTTTCAAGGTTAAAGATGCCCCCATCCTCTTCAAGAAGGTTTGAGGAAAAGCTCGAATTCCCCCAAGCTAAACGGTGAATTCTGTGTTTCTTCCTACCGGAGACGTCTACGTTTTCGATGTAGACGGGGTACTTGTGGATGCAAGCGAGCGTCTCAAAGCAGCCCTCAGGAGCGTCGGCCTGGAGGGATATGAGAGGCCCGAGGACATAGAGCCCGGGCTAAGACAGGCTTTCTGGAAGGTATTCTTGTCCCCTGAGCTCCTCGAGCTTGACAAGCCAAGGGAGACTGGGATAAAGCTGTTATTAGACAGACTGGGTAAAGGCGTTGTCCTGATCCTCACAGGGAGGCCGTACAGGTTATTCAAGTCGACAGTCGCTCAGCTGAAGAGCATGGGGGTGCCTATGGAGAGAACGATTTTAGTTATGAGGCCTAACTCTGAGCGACGTAGAGACGTAGACTTCAAAGCCAGCGTTCTAGCCAGGATACAGAAACTAGTAGAAATCCACGACGATGACCTCAAAGTCCTC
Source organism: Infirmifilum sp. (assembly GCF_049970975.1). NCBI lineage: Archaea > Thermoproteati > Thermoproteota > Thermoprotei > Thermofilales > Thermofilaceae > Infirmifilum > Infirmifilum sp. Next base: position 5,449 of record NZ_JBMFLX010000018.1, read on the forward strand.
GAGGTGGCTAGAAGACTTCACCCCCAGGCTCGTCTTTTCCTTCACTTCGACGACAACTATAAGGAGATTTAATCCAAGCAAATAAGATAAACAATATATTGTTTAGATAGTTTCGAGGTGTCATGAGCAGTATTTCGACTAAGGACTACCAGAAGATGAGCCTTGAAGAGGTTTTCGAGAAACTGGGAAGCTCTCCGCAAGGCTTGAGCAGCCAGGAGGCAGAAAAAAGGCTCAAGGAGTATGGTTTCAACGAGATCCCCGAGAAGAAGGAAAACCCCCTCCTTGAATACTTGAAAAGATACTGGGGGCCCCTACCCTGGCTTATGGAGTTCACGATCGCCGTATCTTATCTCGCCGGTAGATATTTTGAGGCAGCTATAATGCTGGGACTACTCGTTTTAAATGCTACACTCGGCCACTACCACGCGAGATCCTCGAAAAAAGCGGTAGAGCTTTTAAAGAGAAAGCTGACTGTCAACGCAAGGGTTCTCCGAGAGGGCAAGTGGGTCAGTCTACCCGCCCGTGAGCTTGTTCCAGGGGACATAGTCTTCCTGAGGCTTGGCTCTGTAGTACCTGCAGATGTAAAGCTGATTGAAGGAAAACTTCTCGTCGATCAATCCGCTCTAACCGGTGAATCCCTGCCCGTAGAGGTCTCTCCTGGCGACGTGGCCTTCTCGGGCTCTATAGTTAAGAGGGGTGAGGCCAAGTGCATAGTGGTCAACACAGGTACGAGAACGTATTTCGGGAAGACGCTGGAGCTCATAAAACAGGCAAAGAGCCGCTCAGAGCAGGAGGAAGTCGTTCTACAGGTAACAAGATATGCCGTCTTCATCGGGCTGGCAGGGCTTGTCGTCGCTTCGATTATTTCCATATGGGAGAGGAGACCCCTCATAGATCTCACAAACATGGCTGTCGTCTTCCTAATGTCCTCCGTCCCGGTAGCGCTCCCAGCAGTATTGACAATCATGCAGGCTTATGGCGCTCTTGAGCTCGCACGGAACGGAGTCCTGGTAACTAGGCTCAGCGCGGCTGAAGACTTTTCGGCTGTCGATGTAAGCTGCCTTGACAAGACGGGGACTATAACGATGAACAAGCTTAGGGTTGTAGAGGTTCGGACCTTCATGGAAGATGAGGGGAAAGCTGCTCTCTACGCGCTGCTCGCTTCACGCGCCGAGGCGGAGGACCCGCTCAACCTTGCCGTCATAGAGTATGCCAAGAGTAAAGGAGTTGATGCGAGCAGATACACTGTTGTAGAATTTACCCCGTTCGACCCCTCTATCAAGAGGTCGGAAGCCGTTGTCCAGCACGACGGGGAACGCTTTAAGGTGGTGATGGGGGAGCCCCGGACAGTGCTTTCACTCTCTTCGAATCGTGAAAAGATAGAGAAAGAGGTTCTGGAGGAGCTTGATAAGGCAGCCTCGCGGGGAATGAGAACACTGGCAGTGGCCAGATCCAAGGAAGACATCTCAAAACTCGATCTTGTAGCGCTTATACACCTCTTAGATCCCCCCAGACCTGATTCCAGGCAGCTGATCTTAGAGCTAAAGGCTAACGGGATACGACCTATCATGCTCACAGGTGACAATGTAGCTGTCGCAAAGGAAATCGCTAAACAGGTAGGAATAGGCGAAAGAGTTCTCTCAGTGAGAGATCTTAGATCCTCTGGCAAGGAGCTTGTCGACGTAATAGACGAGGTCGACGGCCTTGCTGAGGTATATCCTGAGGACAAGTTCCACGTCGTCAAAGCACTACAGGCAAAGGGGCACTTCGTGGCAATGACTGGTGACGGCGTTAACGATGCACCAGCCTTAAGCCAGGCTGAAGTCGGAATAGCTGTGGAAAACGCCACTGATGCAGCCAAGGCAGCGGCTAGCATAGTCCTCGTGAAGCCCGGCATCGAGCCTATAGTTATGGCCGTGAAGGTTAGCAGGACGTTACATGAGAGAGCTCTGTCTTGGGTTATAAACAAGGTCTCAAAGACGGTTCAAAGCATAGCTGTGCTCCTAGCAGGCATGCTCGTTTATAGAAGGATGCTTTTAGAGCCTGTCGACATGGCTTTGCTTCTTCTAGCCAACGATTTCCTCACAATGTCCCTTGCGACAGACCATGCCACTCCCTCCCAGAAGCCCACCCGTTGGCGCCTCGTCCCCATAGCAATTCAATCTCTTCTGCTCGGATTCCTTATGGCATTGCCAGTCTTCCTAGTGTCGAGGTTTACATTTTCCAATGGTGCTGATTGGAGCTTAGTACGTGCCACAACTCTCCTAGCCATGGTTTATACAAGTCAATTCCGAGTTCTCATGGTTCGTGAAAGGGACTGGATGTGGCATTCAAAGCCCGGGAGAGAACTGACTATAAGCATCATAGCCACTTTCCTAGCCTTCACACTGATGGGTTTATACGGGGTAATACTGCCAAGGATGTCCATCGAAGATATCCTAACCGTCCTAGCCTGCTCGCTAACCGTGTTGCTCCTTGAACCCTTAAAGGTGTTCCTATCGAGAAAGAACGGGCTGAAACGGTAAAGCGAATTTTTGCTTAATCTATTCTCAATCTATTAGTCCACAAGGATACCTTAATATGAGGAACTCTTTCTCTTTATGATGTCCCTCTTCTCCCTAGACAGCCCTAGCTACAACCACTAGTTCGGAGCTAGACTCGGTGATGGGCTTACAGGTGTAATCCTCGAACATTGTGACGACTTCAAACCCCGACTCACGCAACAAGTGTTTCAATTCGCGGGGCGTAAACAATCGCAGAACCAGCGTGTGGCTAGCCGTGTCGATTACCCCGCTCTTCAAGTCTATAACGGACCAGGATATCTCAGCAGTAGAGGTCTGGCTAAGCACGTTGAGCCTCCACGACTCCTCCTTAAGGGCTATAAGGGAGCCATACTTGCGAACGTGGGTGCTCGGCGTCTCATAATAGACACGTTTCTCGAGAACGCCTAACATGTTCCAGGTATCGAATACGAATATTGAGCCTGACTCGAGGGATCCACGGATGCTTTTTAGAAAGTCTAGAGCGTCTTCGTCTGTTGTGAAATAGCTTATAACGCCATACATGGCGATAGCTGCATCATACTTCTCAGGTAGCTTAAGATGGCGCGCATCCGCCACCATAAACGAGACGTTATCGATGTCTTTTGCCTTCTCTCTCGCGCGCTCTATCATGACTTTCGAGGCGTCAACCCCTAAAACAGAGTATCCACGCCTTGCAAGTTCAACGCTGTGTATTCCAGTTCCACACCCAACGTCAAGAATCTTTTTTACACTTCGCTTGGCATGTTTCTGGAAGACCTTCTCTAAGAAGTCGACCTCGCTCTTAACGTTTCGGTGCGAGTAAAGTATGTCATAGTACTGAGCATAAAAGTCCTCGCTACTCACGAGCATTTTCAAATATATCATGGCATAAAAGGATTTTTTCAGGGAAATTAGAATCATTCCCAGAGACGCTTTCTAAAAGATTAAACTGACTCCCCAACCAGTGAAAATCTCTTTCGAAACAACACTCTTTAAAAGAGGTGTAAGCGGCTTAAGGAAAAAATTCCAACTCCAGTAAAAACTCTAACGCTTCGTAAACGTGCTTAAACAGAAACGTCGCTGATTTTTATCTCAAACCTATCAAAGGAATAGCCGGTCCCCCAGCAGTGCGTCTCTTCAACGCTTACCCTACGCTTGTAAAGCTTCGAGAAAACAGCCGTTAAAAATCCGCGTTCAAAGTGGCATACCGTGCGTCCAATGTTAGGAATCCCGGAGCTCGAGATGGACTCATACACGTTGATAACCACACTGGAATCATCGGCTGAGACTATGTCGTATATTCCCAGCCTCTGATTCAAGGCAAATTCCACAAGGTCATCGAGGTTCTTAATAAGGCCATGTTCAACAGCGTTTTCCCCTAGAACCCTACCCGCCGTGAATAAAACAATGTTAAATGTCTTCTGTCCGAGATCAACGGGCTCCGACCATCTTAGAAGCCTAAAGCTTGAAACATAAACAGGGTCCTCGGGGTTAACGAGTTGAAAGGTTGGCCTCTCCGATGCTAATAAGTCAAGAATAGAGTAATCATTTTGTGGCGGGTTAGGTTCAATCTCTCCCGATAGAGCTTTTGATGAAATCTCGCGATACATTTTAAGGGCTTCAGCTACCTTATCTTTGAGCAGATCCACCACCTTTTTTTGGAACCGTCAGCTTGGATATAAGATGCTAGAATAAAAACTTATATTTTAAAATGTCAGAATCATTTGTGTAGTCAGGCTAAGGGCTTGTTGGATTATATAGGGAAAACATTTTATTGTTAATTCTGAGGATGAATCCCTAGTCAATATATCTCTGGCAATTAAAGCAGTACCACCGCTTATACTGTGGTATATACGTGGCAGGCTTTCCACAGTAAGGACATATCTTTTCTTCCCGTTTGAACGGGATGGGAATCTTCAGCCCGCTAGATGGCTGTGGGGGAGAGGTGGCTAGCGGGGGGGTTTGTTGTACGGGTCCTTGGGAAACCTCTTTAGGTAATTCGATCTTCTCCTTGAGCAAAATGATATCCTTGACGGCTAGAATCTTGTCTGAAGAGATCTCTAGGAGGGTTCCTAGTGGCGTCCTAACCTGTATTCCGATGTCCTTTTCCTCCAGTTTGATCACAATATCTTGAACGGTGCCTATGAATTTTGCCTCCTGATCATAAACCGCCTTGCCTATTAGTTCAGAGCGAGTTATGCTCATAAATTATAGAAAGGCTGTCTCATATATCAGTCTTTTGTAGAACCCGAGTCACCACGATTGATACCTTCCCAGGTGATTGAAGTTCAAAAACATGTGGGTCAGATAGGTCGGTGTTCCTCACCAGTGCGGTGCGGGACTCAATATCATCATCCTCAATTTCGAGTGGGGTTACGCCAATAAATGCATTCCCTCGTTGCCCCTCTTCTTCTTGAGATATGTAAGAACGAGGAAAAGTTTTATCGAGAAAGCCTCAAATAACTCATACATGCTGTATATTAACATATGAAGACGGGCTCTGAAAATATCTTTCTTAAAACAGGCCTCGAGACAATAATGAGATTCTGGGAACCCGAGTCAAGCCCAAAGGCCGTTGTCGTTGGCATTCACGGCTTTGCGGAGCACAGTGGGCGTTATAGCCACTTCGGCGAATTTCTGGTCGAGAAAGGCATGGCCCTATACATGTACGACTTAAGAGGACACGGCCTCTCAAAATCGGAAAGAGGATACATAAACTCTTTCGAGGACTTCATCCGCGACACAATAGCCTTCGTTGAGCACGTTAAAAGCAAGACGGATGTGAAGAGTTTCTTTATATTTGGCCACAGCATGGGGGGTCTAATAGCCACTCACACCGTGTCAAGACTTGGAGATGAGAGCAGGGGATTCATAACGAGTGGGGCCGCAGTAGAAGTCAGAACACCTCTCATACAAAAGATACTCCTCCAGCTCCTCGGTGTTTTCTCTCCACGGAAGAGGATACCATTACCTGTCGCGACGGACTGTCTTACACGGGACGAAGATATAATCAAAAGATACGTGGACGACCCCCTTGTCCTCAAAGACCCAACCGTGAAGTTACTCGTCGAGTTTGGAAAGGGGGTGGCGAGCGTGTGGAGCAGGGTCCCCCTCATAAAGGTTCCAGCCCTTATAATGCACGGGGAGGAGGACTGCCTTGTACCACCATCCGCAAGCAGGAAACTCTACGAGTCAATATCTTCTAAAGACAAGACTCTCAAAGTGTATAAGGGCCTAAGGCACGAGATATTAAACGAACCCGAGTGGAGGCAAATAGCATCAGAGATAGCTGATTGGATAGCCAAGCACGCATAGCATCCCCACGAGTAAAGCGGGACCACCAGAACAGAGGTAGTCGAGTAGAAGGTTAGTGGGCGAGAAGGGGGATCCGATAAACTCCCATGTGAATAGAATTCCAGTCTAGCCTTGTATCTAAAAGGCCCTCTTGACCTTAATACACGTGTTAGCATAAAGCAGAAATATCCAATAAAACGGGAGATTCCTGTGGTTATAGTTACTCGTTTGGGAACAGGGAGCCCAGGCGGGGTATCCTAATGACTGTGATCAATGTCGCTGATCTTTATAAGAGTTTGCAGGGCGAATATGTTCTTAAGGGTATCTCTTTCCAGGTGGATGTCGAACTGGTCGCTATCTCGGGACCAGGAGGCTCTGGGAAGACTACCCTCCTAGGCATCCTATCAACGAATCTCAAACCTGACTCTGGGAAGGTAGAGATACTAGGCTTTGATGTTTTAAAGGAGCCTCGCTTAGTTCGTAAGATGATCGCTTACCTCCCAGAAGGGTACTCTGCGCCTCCAAGTTTGACCCCTAGGGAATATGTCTTTACTTACCTATTGTCTCGGGGCTTCTCATATGGCGAGGCCCGAGAGCAGACGAGAGACTGGCTGCTTGAACTGGGTCTAGAAGACTACATGAGAACGCCCATAGCCGAGCTGAGTCCCGGCCTCGAGAAGAGGGTATATTTTGCTGCAATCCTAGCTTCACAGGCCGAGGTTCTGCTTCTAGACGACCCGTTTAGCGGAGTCGATAAAAATACACGTGAGTTAATGATCTCCTGGCTAAAAAAGAGAGTTGAGATGGGGATAACGGTCGTGCTTACACTCAGGGATCTCTCCCAGGCTCAAAAGCTAGCCCAAAGGGTTATAGTCCTGGATGACGGTTACATATTGTTTCAAGGTCCTCCCAGGAAGCTCTGGGAAGTGCTCGGGCCCTTCTACTGGAAGAAGAAGGAGGCCAAGGATTAAGGGGAGGATCTGTCGGTTGGCGCGGGAGTGTAAGCCATGCGGTTGAGGGACATCTACTGGAGGCTTATGGAAAAGTATTGGAGATTATACGTCCTCCTTAGAAAGCTCTTCCTTCGAAGACTCCCTGATAGGGTATATAGGATAATCGGCGTAGCTAGCATGCAGGTTATCCTCTGGTGGAGGCGTAAGAGCCCCCTAGGTCAATTATTTGGCTTCTTATTGGGGATGCTCTTCTTCGTTGGCTTCTGGGGCGGTCCCACCCTCTTAAGGGACTATCTCATAGCTTCATTTATAGCCGGGGGCTGGAGCCTTGGGTCGAGTAGTGTTGCCCGTATATTAGAGTGGGATTGGGCTACAGGCCAGCGCGAAGTCTACGTAGCCTCGCCTCTAACATTCTCTGAATATCTCCTTGGAATCTTAATCTCACTCATACCGGCCCTCCTTTTTGAGATATGGCTTCCGCTAGCCCTCATCTTAATGATGGACATCAGCATCAGCTCTATTCCCTGGCTCTTCACGCTAGCCCTCATTTCCCTAGTTCTCGGTATGCTCGCAACCCTTGCCATTGCACCCCATGTAAAACCTAAGAGTAGGCTCAGTATAGTGACCAACCCCGTCATGAACTTCATACTTATGCTCTCACCGGTGTTCTATCCCCTAAGCCTCACCCCCTGGCCTATGAGACCCTTATTACTTCTCTTGCCGGTTACACCTCTTGGCGAGGCTGCCCGGATAGCTGCGGGTGGATACATGAGCGTGCTGAGCCCACTCGACATCGTCTTTCTGTTATCATTTTGGATTGCCGTCTTAACGTTAGCGGTCTCGAGTCTCCACAAGTGGGGCTTCGAGTAGCAAGCTTACTCTCCGATTAGCATCGGAGACGGCTCTGAAACGCTTTCAGGTCGGGAATTACCCTTTTTCTAAAAAATCGTATTAGTGACAGGGTGCATGTAATACTTCTACGGCTGAACAAAACTACCAGCGAAGATGATGGCTTTCGTCTGGGGGTCTATGAGGAAGAATGCGAATGGCCTGTCAATCTTCACAGCCTTTACTTGAAGGGGGACTGCCGTAACCCTGACCACAACAGCTGTAGCCGCTGCAGCCTCCGTACCCTCTGTGTCCACTTTGACTCGAGCCCTGTGAAAAACGTCGTCTACATAGACATTCCCAAGTATTTTAGAAGTATCTATCATTGCGGAGAGATCCGCCTCCGGAGTAAAGACATTGCTTATACCCATCTCTTTAAGCACTGGCTTCACTTCCAGGATTCCGCTGTCCACGTCGAACCTCGGCATAGATAGCTTTATATTCTCCTCCCTGCTGGTCGCGAGCTCCGTGAATATGGAGATTAGCTTCTCACTAGTCATTCCCTCCATGAATTCCTTTAATCCGGTCTTTCGAGGCATCAGTATGACGAACTTGATGTCAGTGCCCTTGTAGCCCAGCATGACGGCAGTATAGTCCTCCGTCTCGATCGTGACCGCTGGCACCGTGCCCGACATGAACTCGGTCTCAACCGTACCCTTCGGTGAAAAGAACAAGTCTTTGTACTCGTTTTCGAAGGGTGTAGTCCAGTTTGACTTGAAGTAAACAGTGTTCACCAAAACTACAACGCTGGACTCGTCAAGCTGCTTAAGTATCTCTTTGATCAGGCCTTGCGTCTTGTCTGATACCCATTCGTTTATATCCTTTACAGCGCTATTCGTATCCGTGAAGGTGTATTTCTCGGCCATGTAATAATCTACTAAGGTCTTCACAAAGGAGTCGCGGACGGGAACACCCTTCTTTACCCATATACTGTTCGCTATGCTTGTCTTCGTGGGTGTAGAGCAGGCTAGGAACCTGCCCGTAGACTCTTTAAACCACTCTCTCGCATCACTTAGGGATGAGAGGCCCAGGGCTGTGAGTAGCTCCGACCTCGTCTGCCCTGAGGCTCCCTCGCTCAGCATGAGCAAAGCCATGTAGACGCTGTACGGCGAAACAACAGTGTTCCTTTGCCCGAGGCCGGACTTGAGGGAGAAGCGTATCGCGAAGCCCGTATAGGAGTCTAGAGGGCTCGCCATCACGGTTGCTGGGGGCTGAGAATGCTCTGTCTTGGGGGCCATGTTAAAGAATATCGCTATAAGGCTTATAAAAAGCGATACCAGCAATACTGTAACGATTAGTTTCAGACGGCTCATCAAGTCCCTAGCCACATCCAGTGGTTTAAAAGTGATGCATCGAGGCTACGTATCATGGATACGTATAGGCCCGTGTGGGGACAACGTTTAAACTCTAACGGGAGAAACGGGCGGCTCTATTTCGACAAGGCGTTTCACTATCCCTTCGAGTAAAGGTGGCATGCCACTAGGTGTCCGCCACCGACATCGACTAGTAGTGGCTCACTTACCCTGCAAGCTTCTGATGCAAACGGGCATCTCGGATTTAGCCTGCATCCAGGGGGCAGATCCAAAGCGTTCGGCACTTCCCCCTTCAAGGCGACCCTCACAGCGAGCATTTGTTGTGGCGTTATGCTTGGGACTGAGCCTAACAGGGCCCTAGTGTATGGGTGGAGGGGCTCGCTGAAGACTTGTTCAACCGTGCCGTACTCCACGATCTTTCCCAGATACATCACGGCGACCCTGTCGGCTATAGCCCATGCCGATGAGAGGTCGTGGGTTATGTAGAGCATACTCAATCCCATTCTCCTGCGGAGCTCTTTCAACAGTGTTAAGACCTGGGCTCTCGCGGAGACATCTATGTTAGATATAGGCTCATCTGCTATCAGGAGTTCTGGCTCGAGGACGAGGGCCCTTGCTATCGCTACGCGTTGTCTCTGCCCGCCGCTAAGCTGGTGTGGATACCTCCGGTAGAACTCCTCTGGAGGAGTTAGACCGACAGCTTCGAGTGCCTTAAAGGCTCTCTCCTTGCGCTCCTCTGGCGTTCCGATGTTGTTTACATCCAACGGGTATTTGACCTGGACCCCTACTCGTAGCCGGGGGTTAAGGCTCACAGCAGGGTCCTGGAAGACCATTTGGACTCTGCGTCGATACCTCCGGAGCTCCTCGCCGTTGAGGCTAAATATGTCTTTTCCCTCGTAGAGGACCTTTCCGCTGGTCGGTTTTACAAGCCCTACGACCGTCCTAGCAACGGTTGTCTTGCCAGAGCCGCTCTCGCCAACCAGTGCTAGTATCTCGCCCTTTCCTATCTCGAAGCTTACGCCGTCGACGGCCTTCAAAAACCTTCTCCTCCCGCTGAGCACCTCCCCTATAGTTCTCTTGACAGGGAAGTATACCTTCAGGTCTATCAAGGACAAGAGTTTATGCATAGTGGCATGCGACAAGTCTATCACCCTTCAACTTTAAAGGAGGCTCTTCTGACCTGCACTTCTCAGTGGCAAGGGGGCATCTCGGATGGAACCTGCATCCCGGGGGAGGGCTCCTCATATCCGGTGGGTCTCCGGGTATGGGTTGAAGTTCCTTGGAGCCTCCAATCCTAGGCACAGACGCTAGGAGGGCCTTCGTGTAGGGGTGAAGGGGGCTGCTGATCACGTCTCTCGTGTTCCCGAACTCGACTATCTTGCCTGCATACATCACTGTAACCTTGTCGGCCAGCTGGGCGACGAGGCCCATGTTGTGTGTGATGAAGAGGATAGATGTCTTGAATGTGTGCCGGACCTCTTTTAGTAGGTCAACGATCTGTGCCTCTACTAGAGCGTCTAGAGCAGTGGTGATCTCGTCGGCTATAAGGAGCCTCGGGTTCAAAGCCAAGCCTAGCGCTATAGCTACCCTTTGCCTCTGCCCCCCACTCATCTGGTGCGGGTACTCTAGAAGCTTTTCGCGGGGCACGCCCATCTTTTCAAGGATATCTCCAGCCAACTTAGCAGCTTCCTCGCGCGTGTAGCCGGCGCCATGCTCCTCGTAGAGCTCGCTGAAGTGGTCTATTATACGCATCACGGGGTTCAGGGAGGAATAGGGGTCCTGGAAGACCATCGCTATCTCCCTCCCCCTTATCTCGCGCATCTCGTCCTCCTCCAGCTCGAGGAGGTTCCTGCCCTGAAACAGGACTTCACCGCCCTCAATGTGAGCGTACCTGGGGAGTAGACGCAATATGGCCTGTCCCAGGGTGCTCTTACCGGAGCCGCTCTCGCCAACAACCCCCACGACTTCTCCTTCCCCAAGCGCGAGTGAGACCCCGCTCAAGGCCTCTATTCTCCCCCGCCTTGTAGTATAGCTGACCTTTAGATCCCTGACCTCCAGGAGACTCATATCTCCCACCTCTTCGGGTTGAGAATCTCGTTAAGCCCCTCTCCAAGCAAGAGGAATCCGAGAACGCTCACAACTATGGCGAGGCCTGGGAACACTCCTATCCACCAGTAGCCTGCTAGGAAAAACTGTCTACCCTTGTTCAGGTCGAATCCCCAGTCGGGAGTGGGTGGCTCGATGCCTAGGCCTAGGAAGGAGAGGCCTGCCTCCGTTATTATTGCGTCGGCGAAGGTTATGGGTAGCAGGGAGGCTATAGATGGGAAGGTGTTAGGCAGTATTTGTCTCACAGTGATGCTGAGGGGTCCTGCACCGGAAATCCTGGCGGCCTCGACGAACGGCATGTTCTTCAATGATAGAACATTGCCCCTGACCATGCGGAAATACGATGGTATATAGGCTACGGCTATCGCCATGGAGATGTTCCACAGGCCGGTCCCTAGAAGAGCGGCTAAAGCTATTGCGATTATAAGTCCCGGGAGCGAGTACAGGCTGTCCATTGTGACTGATAGAGCCCTGTCGAGCAGACCTCCCGTATAGCCCGATATCAATCCTAGCAGGGTTCCGACAATCCCTGAGATAAGCGTGCTCAGAAGCGCGACTGCAAGCACGAACCTCGCCCCGGCTAGAAGCCTCCCGAGAACGTCCCGTCCAAGCTGGTCTGTTCCCAGATAGAATACCCGTGTCTCCTCGCCTACTTTGACCTGTGAGAGGGGTGGCAGCAGTGGAGGCACCTCAACAGGCCGGCTGTCCACGTATATGTAGCTGGAGGTAACGTTCCCCTGAGCCAGGTATTGCCCGAACACAGCGAGAACAACCACGATGCCCGTCAAAACCCCTCCTGTGAGTAAAGACCACTCGCCGAATGTCTTGGGCCTTCTCATCAGTACCTCACCCTCGGGTCTACATATGCATACAAAACGTCCACGATGAGGCTTGTCAGGGATACTAGTACAGCGTATATCGTGACCGCGCCCTGAACTATGGCGTAGTCCCGCTTGAGAATTCCCTCGTAGACTAGTAGGCCGATGCCCTCCCAGTTGAAGGTGGTCTCGGTCAGCACAGCACCACCTAGGAGTGCCGCAACCTGCAGTCCAGCCATGGTCAGTATCGGTATGAGCGCGTTCCTCAAGCCGTACCTTTTAACGATGGTCCACTCACGCAGCCCCCTTCCGCGCGCTGCCTGGGTGTATTCTTGCGACATGGCGTCCTCCACGGAGAGATAGGTTACCCGTGAGAATACCCCGGAAAGGTATATTCCCAGCGTGAGCGAGGGGAGGAGCAGATGTATCAGGTAGTCGGATAGTATGTCGAGCCTGCCCGATAGAAGCGAGTCGAGGAAAATAAAGCCTGTCCTAACGGGTAGCGAGTCTGCTAGAACCATGTTTATGGGGCTTAGCCTCCCCGTTGTAGGCATACCTAGGGGTTTTGCGAGGAAGGCTTGAAGCAGGAGCCCGATATAGAAAACAGGTATGGAGTAGACGACGGAGGAGTAGACCCTAACAGCGTAGGGCAGCCTCCCGTACTGGTACCTCGCCGAGAGTAGACCCATTGATAGGCCTATCAACGCCGCGATAATCGTTGATGATACTGCTAACTCGATCGTGGCTGGAAGCCTGACAGCTATAAGGTAGGCCACCGGCACTCTCTCTAGCGCAGTCTCGCCCAGGTCGAGCTTCACGAAGACGGAGTAAAGGTAGTCTATGTACTGGACGTATATCGGCTTGTCTAGTCCTAGCTCGGCCCTACGCCTTGCTAGAACGTCCTCGGGTATGTTCTTGCCCTCCAGCATCGTTATAGGGTCGCCCGGCAAGACCCTTAGGAGTAGGAAGACGAAGGTCAAGAGTATGAATAGCATTACAGGTGTGAGTAGAATACGGGAAAAAACGTACTCTTTTAGACCCATCAGTAGCACCATGAGAAAAAATCTCGTTCAGCCGCTTACCTCAGCGTAGATCAGCCAGTACCTGAATATCTGCGAGTAGTCGAGGACTATCCCCTTCACGTTCTTCTGTGCAACCGCGAACTGCCCCTCCTGCCACAAGGGTATTATCGGTGCATCTTCAGCGGCTATGTCCTGTATCTGGGCTAGCGTCTTAATCCTCTGCTCCGTGGGCTGGAGCACCTGCTCGTCGATCAGCTTGTCAATCGTGGGGTTCTGGTAGTTCACGTGTAGCCAACCGTTAGCCCCTGAGTGGTAGAAGGGCCTGACATAGTTGTCGGAGTCGAGGAAGTCTGGGAACCAGCCGAGAAGCCAGACCGCTATCTTCTCCTGCTTGAAGAGCGACCTATAGGTGGCCCAGTCGGCGCTCTTAAGGTCCACCTTGATCATGCCGCTCGCCTCTAGGTTCTGCTTTATGATGGCCGCTATGTCTGGCTCGGCGGGCGTGTACCTGACCGGGGTGTACCAGAGCTCCATCTTTAATGGGTTGGACTCGCTGAAGCCGGCCTGCACTAGGAGTTGTCTCGCCGCCTGGACGTTAGGCTTGTCACCGTACCTTTCCTTGAAGCTATCCTTGTGGCCCAAGAAGCCTATCGGGACCATACTGTAAAGGGGCTGCGCGAAGGTCCCCATATAGACGGTGTTCACGATCTGGTTCCTGTCTATAAGGTAGGCTATAGCCTGCCGAACCCTCTTATCGTTGAACGGTTCCTTGTTGACGTTTATCACCATGTAGCGGATCGGGGCTATTCCAGGCCCGCTAACCACCTGAAGCGCACCCTTAGCCATTATGTCCTTGACGTCCGCTGGGGAGAGAGTCCTGAAGGCCACGTCCACCTCCCCGTTCTCGACAGCCAGCCTGAGAGACTGGGCATCCTTGTAGAACCTTATAATCACGCGCTCGGTCTTAGGCTTCTCACCGTAGTAGTTGGGGTTGGCGACGAGCTCGATATACTCCCCCGGCTTCCAGCTGGCGAGCTTGTAGGGGCCTATCATGTCTACGGTATTTGGCGGCTTCACGACATCCATCGGGGTAGTCTTCGGGTTCACGGGGAAAGCGACCCACGTTGCGAGGAGCGACTTAACGTATGTTTCCTCGAAGGGCTGCTTAAGGTATACGCGCACAGTGTCGCTGGAGATAGCCTCCGCCTTCTCGATCAAGTCGCCGATTAGAAAGGCGGGGTCCTGGTTGAGCTTTATCGTCCTCTCCCAGGACCACACGACAGCCTGGGCCGTTAAGGGTGTCCCGTCCTGGAACTTGGCATCGGTGCGTATCTTTATGTCCCATACCTTCCTGTCAGGGCTAACTGTGTAGCTGACGGCGAGCTTGTTTACCAGCTTTGCAGTTCCAGGCTCATATGCGAAGAGCCCCTCGCCCATGTTCTGTATTATGTTAACCCCGAGGTAGTCGTATGCCTCGCAAGGGTCGAGAGTCGTTTGAACATTGTCGGTGGTGCCAATAACTATGACGTTCTTAACTTTCGGAGCTTTCGGGGCAAGGAGGAAGTAGGCCGCTATAACAGCTACCACAGCTATAAGCGCTACAGCCACTGCTAGTGTTGTCTTTTTAGAGCCGGGTTTAGCCATAGCACTCGACAGCCTTAATTTACACATTTAAAGTTACTTAGCAATTTTATGAAAGAAATTCTTTATAATATAACAAACAAGGCTAATACATTCAAGTAACTCTGTCCTAACTCGGTTGAAAACAAAAATTTTTCACGTGTAAAGAGCTCCTGACAAGGCTTTCCGTCCCAGATACAGGTTTCAAAACCAGCCAGCGGAAGAATCACCCCTCCCTGATAAGAGAATTACTAAGAGTTACCTTTATGTCTAGACCCCCTTTAGAAGCCCTTGTGAAGATAATAGTTTCAGGCTTCGAGCCCTTCGGCGGGGACAAAACAAACTCTTCATGGGAAGCCGTGAAGCTCTTACCCGACTCTCTAGAAGGAGCCGAGGTTGTTAAAGTACAGCTACCCGTTAGCTTCAGAAAGGTAAAGGATTTGATACCACTCATCCTCGAGGAACACAAGCCCACACTTCTCCTTCTAACAGGTCAGGCCAGTGGAATCAGCTCTCTACACGTCGAGCGCGTGGCTATAAACGTGATGGACGCCAGGATAGCGGACAACGATAACTACAAGCCAGAGGACGAGCCCATCTACCCGGGGGCGCCTGCAGCCTACTTCGCCACGATACCAGTCAAAAGGGCTGTTGAGAGCATTAGGGCCGCCGGCGTCCCTGCAGCTGTCTCAAACAGCGCTGGAACCTTTGTATGCAACGCCGCGATGTACACGGCTCTACACTACGTTGAATCAGGCAAGATGGGTACACTAGTAGGCTTCGTGCATGTCCCTGCTAGTCCTCTGCAAGCCCTACAGGGTAATATCCCCTCAATGGCTCCGGGTCTCGCAGCTAGAGGCATAGAAGCCTGTATAAAAGCCTGTATTCAATACCAGCGAACCATTACCGGGGACCTGTAACCCTCAGCCATGGCTTGGAGCCGGCTCAACGTGAATGGTTAGGTCGACTCTTCCTTCAAAACGCCTCTCTATACTCTTCTCAAGCTCGTCGCACAAGCGGTGGGCCTCCTCGACGCTGAGGTGTGGATCCACCTCGAGGTGAAGGTCAGCGTAGATCCTTTCCCCTACGACCCTAGCTCTCAGAGCGTGCACCCCCTTTACTCCATGAATCCTCATTGCTTCCTCTCTGATCGCGTCGAGCACCTCTGAAGGTGGACTAGTGTCTATAATCTGGGATCTGAGATCCTGGAGCGTCTCATAGATGAAGTATGAGACCATTCCGAGAATTATTATCGTCGCAGCGAGGTCATAGTATGCTGAAAAGAGCGAGCCAAGTGTAACTCCGGCGAGGGTTGTAACACCCTCTGCGACGTCTAGGCTCACGTGCCTGGATTCAGCCAGGGCAATCTGGCTTCCCCTGCCGTGGACGCGAAGCAGGGACGAGACCGAGGCGTTTAGCAGGATAGATACCACTGCGAAAGCTATCCCTATCTTATCAACGAGCTCCGGCTCACCATGCGCAAGCCTGTCAACAGCCATAAAGCCGACGAAGCTGAAGGTTGCGGCCATGAGTAGAAGGATTAGAATCGAGCCATAGACCTCGAACCTCACATGACCATAAGGGTGTTTCTCGTCAGGCGGCTTCCGGCTCCGCTTGTAATAATGGTAAGCAATACCAGAGCTGGCAACGTTAAGGATAGAGTCACTGCCATCCGCTAGCAGCGCCGTGCTGCCCGAAAGGAGACCACCCAGTATCTTGACCAGGCTTACCGCTGCGTTCCCGAGCATGGCGGCGAGAAAAATCCGTCCTAGTTTGCCTTCATTTTCCAACGTGTACACCTCAGTCTAGCTTAAACCCGCTTAGAGAGAATTTAGAAATAAGGCTTTTATTTTTTATTTATTATGGAGGCTAAACGATCTCCTCTATCCTGGTAGTACTCTCATCCTCGCCGAAGAAGTAAAGCCTCCTGGGAAGTATCCTTATAGTTGTGTCGGCCTGAATCCTGGACTGTGAGAATATCTTTGCAGGCCTATCTAATCCTAGATCCACGACATAGACCCATTTCTCCCCCCTGAACTCTCCGCCCAACACCCTGACGGGGATCCCCCTTGCGTCAGAGATGGCAGTGTGTTCGGGCCGGAACCCGAAAAGCTTTTCTCCCGTGGAAACCTTAACCCCTAGCTGTTCCTGAAGGATGCCGGCCAGCCTGTCGTTTAGCGGTAGGACGTTCATGCCGCCTATGAATTCCGCCACATAGGCGTTTACAGGGTGCTCGTATATCTTCTCAGGAGCATCGTACTGGATGAACCTACCCTTTCTTAGGAGTGCTACTCGATCCGCTAGGGACATTGCCTCCTCCTGGTCGTGTGTAGCCATTATAGTCGTAATCCCTACCTTCTTGACGAGAACCTTTAGCTCCCACCTCACGCTGGCCCTCAGAGCAGGATCGATGTTGCTGAAAGGCTCGTCCATGAGTAGGAGCTTCGGCTCCTTTACAATAGCCCTCGCAACAGCTACACGTTGTTGCTGTCCACCAGAAAGCTGTGAAGGCTTGTGGTCGAGCACGTGACTTATCCTGAGCATTTCTGCAACCTCCAATACCCTCTTCTTGACCTCATTCTCCGGAAGCTTCCGCATGCGAAGCGGGAATGCTATATTGTCGAAAGCCGTCATGTGTGGGTAAAGCGCGTAGTTTTGGAAGACGTATCCAATATCCCTCTTCTCGGGAGGGATGTACGTTTTACCTGAGTCGTCTACAACCTCTCCGTCTATGACGACTCTGCCCTTGTCTGGCCTAACGACGCCAGATATTATGTTCAGGATTGTGCTTTTTCCCTCTCCGCTTGCCCCAAGAACTACAAGGAACTCGTTTTTCTCAGCGCTCAGGCTTATCCCTTCTAAGACCCTGTTTTTACCATAGCTTTTTGTTACTCCTTCAAGTTCAACCATTCCCATGCTCTACCACCTCCCATTACCCCTTAATACCACCCGTTATAGCCTTTGAAATGTTCTTTTGAACAAAAGTTACAAACAGCAAGGCTGGTATGATGCTGAGTATGTTTGCGGCCGCCATGATACCCCACTCGACAACATACTCGCTGGTCACCATCTGTCCGAGCACCACGGCCGCGGTTTGAAGCCTGCTGCTTGAGACCATGACGCTCGAATACATGTATTCATTCCACAAGTTCAGGTAATTCATAATCACCACCGATATGATCCCCGGGATGGAGACCGGGAGAATAATATGCCTCAGACGGTCGAAACTGCCGGCCCCGTCGAGGCGCGCGGCAACCTCTATTTCCCGAGGCAAATCCAGGAAAAACGACGTTAAAAGCCAAATAGTGTAGGGGAGCGTGTAGACCTGGTAGCTGAGGGCTACGCCTAGGGGCGTGTTGGTGAGCTTGAGCCTCCAGAGCCAGTCGTATATTGGGACGAGGAGGCTACCCGGGGGCACGGATTTTGCAAGGATCACTAGCGCGACGGTTGCAGCCCAGACCTCATACCTTATGGGTAGCCTCGCTATCGCATAAGATGTCGGGATAGCCAGGACAAGGGAGATTATAACAGCTAGAGTGATGAACACAAATGTGTTAAACATGTTTTGCTGGAATCCCAGCTTCTCTATAACGTAGGCGTAATTCGATAGCGTTGGGTGCTGGGGCGGTATCGTGTATTCACCTGGTGGAAGGAAGCTTATGAGGACGAGAGCGCCTAAAGGCACTATGACGGATAACAGGAGTACTACCAAGATGAGGTCGTTCACCGACGCCATCCTTTTATCACCATAATCATGTACGGGACAATAACAGTCATGGCTAGCAAGATGAATATAACAGACATGGAGGAGCCCAAGCCTATCTCTAGGCCTCTCACACCACGGTTATAGATTTGAAGCTCCAAGGTTTCCGTGGCTATCCCTGGCCCACCCCGCGTTAAGAGCTGTACCTTAGCGAATATCCTGAAGGCGTCTATGAGGCGAAGGAGTACGACAGCCATTATAATGTTCTTTGTAAGTGGAAGAAGTATCTTTAGAGTCATGCTCAGCTTGCTCGCCCCGTCTATACGTGCAGCTGTAATGATCTCGTTCGGGACAGTTGACAAACCGGCCAGGATTATTATCATAACGAAGGGAGTCATCTGCCACATATCCATCAGTATTATTGTTGGCATGGCCCACGTGGGATCGTTGAGCGGGTCTATAGGCGCGAAACCAAAGGTTTTCAAGAACATGTTGACGAGCCCATACTCCGGGTGAAACATGAATCTCCATAGGACTACAACGTTCACCGCGGGAAGCAGCATGGGGACTAAGAGGAACGGTAGGAAGAGATACCGGTACTTGCTCCAGTAGAGAAGGACGGCTAGAAGAATGCCGTAGAGTATCTCTAGGGTCGTCGCCACCACTACGAAGTACAACGTGTTTACGATGGCGGTCCTAAAGATCACGTCATTGGTGAGAAGGTCGACAAAATTTTTCAGACCGACATAGGTGGGCTCAGTGAATCCCAGCTTGTACCTGTAGAACGACATGTAGACAGAGTAGCTTATCGCGAAGATGAAGACCATTAAGCCGAGAAGTCCAGGAAGCAAAAAAATCTCGTTTCGTATGCCAGTCTTCTTACTCATACCTATTTCACATGCTTCTAAGCAATGCCTTAAGACTTAACAGCCGAGGTTACCTTCACCATTTCCTCGTAAGCCTTAGTGATCGCCTCCTCTGCGCTTATCTGGCCCAAGAGTCCCATGTAGAGATACGTTCCAACGTTTTCAGCCATGTCTCCCCATAGCGGGTTTGTTCTGACTGGTTTGACGACTCTAATGATGTCCAGGAACTTGTCTGCCAGCCTTACCTTAGCCTTGTAGTCGGGATCCGTAAATACGTTCAGCCTGGTTGGCGGTAGTCCTGCCTCTATCGCAGCCCTCTTCTGGGCCTCGAAGCTCGTGGTGACCTTCACGTATTCGATAGCGGCGTCAGGGTTCGTCGTATATGAAGATGCTGCCATATACCAGACTCCAGACTGTGCACCGAAGGACACCTTCTGGCGCGGGTATGGCATTATGTCGATCTTCCCGACAACCTGTGACTTCTGCGGGTTGTCAATGTCTGAGATCCAGCCGTTCCAGACTACTCCTATGGCCACCTCTCCCCTTAGAATAGCCTCGCTGTACTCTGCAAGGCTGCCAAACTCGGTCATCCTCGGGTGAGAGTACTTCTTTAACTCCTTGAAGAACTCTAGCGCGTCGATGGCCTCCTGGCTCTTGAGCGCAGGCGTAATACCGTCGTCTGCGAAGTATCTCCCACCGAACGGGTAAAGTATCGCTGGGAAGGTGTCCTGTGCGATAGAGGTCCCTTTAACAGAGTATGCGCCGAACCCGTAGAGCTTGACACCGGTATCCGTGTACTTGCTTTTGACCTTCTTGGCTATCCGGAGCACGTCGTCCCAGGTTTCGGGTGGAGACTCTCCCAGGTCCTTTAGGATGTCCGTGCGGTAGAAGAGGAAGTTCGCGTTCCCAGTGATGGCCTGCGCATATGTCTTGCCCCCCACGGTGGGCCAGCTCTTGAGGAAGTCTGGATAGTTTGAAAGGTCTGGGTTATCGATGGGCATCAGCCAGCCGTTCTGTATGAACATGTGGATCCAGGGCTCGTCAATGTAGAGCACGTCGTAGTCGCTTGACTTGTTCCTCATGGATAGTATGATAGTCTGATACTCGTCGGTATAGCCCTTGGGGACATAGTCTAAAGTCACATCGGGATACTTCTTGCTGAAGGTGTCCATTAGGTTCCTGTTGATGGTCTCGTGGTAACCACTCCTACCCAGGATCGTTAGCTTTCCAGAAATCTTCTTGGGTTTTGACGGCTGTGTTGAGGGTGTCTGAGAAAGCCAGTAATAGATCCCGCCCGCCGCTGCTGCTAGAGCTACTCCTCCTACGAGGTAGATGAACTGACGCCTGGTGACCATTTTTCCACCGGCAGAGAGTTTTACTTGAATCAAACTTATAAACTTTACTTAAATGATTAATAAATGCATAACATATGTCACTTACTTACTCTATTTGGTTATATATTAAAAATAATAAGATGAAAACTAAAGAGAAATTATGAGTTCCAGGTGAAGCTACCTAATACTTGACTTAACCCTGCTGAACGAGAATATCG
>NZ_JBMFLX010000019.1:0-21963 GCF_049970975.1 Infirmifilum sp.
TAGCTTTGAAGCCCCCTTTCCACTCACATCAAAATCGAAGAGATCTGATAGACGATTCTCACCTATTTTTTCACGTGTAGCTATATAGAGAACATTCTTGGAGGCAGATGCCAGGATTTGTAGAAAACCCTCCTTACGCGAGGACTGAATGAATTCTACAACCTTCCAGTTAACCCTGTACTCACCTCTACTCACCATATCAAGGTAGATCTTCGTCTTGTAGTCTGCAAACTCTTTGAGTATTTCTTCGCCGCGCCGTGCAAGTAGGTCTGGTGCAAGTTTTTCGAGGATATTCTTAGCTCCCTCTAGCCTTGGCCTCCCTGAAACATAGCTTGCGTAGAAAGAGCTGTCGAAGCCCTGAATCCCATACTTTAGGCTGGCTTGACGCCAGGCCTCCTCGTGCGGCGTTAGCGCAATGACACCGTCAAAATCCCACACAAAAACAATTTTAGACTTCATTAAGAATTTACTACCGGAAGTGGTATATATTATTTTTACAAAATAACTTGTTATCACCCTAACATACAGCTAGGAATGTCAAGAAAACTCAGAAAACGACAAGACCAGGTTAATTTTGATTATATCCTCTCAAGCCCTCTAAAGCACATGGGGATCTTCCGGCAGAACTGCCCGAAACTCTTTGAGGACTTTCAGCTTGACCCCGTAGACAGGCTCCAATATATCCTCCCTTATAACGTCGCTTGTGCGGCCCGCAGCGAAGACCTGCCCATCCTTCAAGATGAGCGTTTTGTCCGCATAGCGGTAGGCGTGTGTAAGGTCATGGAGACTCATGATTACCGTGGTCGAGAAGTTTCTACTCAGACTTCTCAAAGTCTCCAAGATCTCAATCTGGTGTTTCGGGTCTAGGCTCGATGTTGGCTCGTCTAGGAGCAGCACTTTGGGCTCAGAGGCTAGAGCCCTGGCTATGACGACTCGTTGAAGCTCTCCCCCGCTAAGCTGGTCTAGCCGCCTGGTTATCAGGTGGTCGGCCCTAAGCATTTTTAGGGCTTTGAGTGAGATATTGTAGTCTTCCCGGCTGTAGTCCCACGAGGCATAGGCCCTCCTTCCGGTGAGCACGAAGTCCAGAACAGGCATCGCGAAGTTTACTTCGAGTCGTTGGGGAGCGTAGCCTATGATCTTGGAAAGCTCCATTTTTGGTATCCTGTGCACCTCTTTACCGTCTAGGTAGACGGCCCCAAGCTTCGGGTTGAGAATCCCGCACATAGTCTTCAAGAGCGTGGTCTTACCGCTACCATTGGGCCCTATAAGTGCGAGGACCTCTCCAGCCTCGACTTCTACGTCTACCGTGTTCAGGGCCTTGAACGACCCATAGTATACTGTTACCCCTCTTACCCTAATCATTCCCACTCCTGTTCACCCTAAATAGTAGGAATACGAGGAGTGGCCCCCCGATGAAAGAGAGAAGAATACCTACGGGTAGCACGAGGGGGGCTAGGAGCGTCCTGGAGAGCAGGTCAGACCACGTCAATAACAGTGCCCCGGTTAACATCGCTCCCGGGATTTGGAACTTGTGTCTCCCCCCGACTATCATCCTTGTCACATGGGACGATAAGAGACAGAGGAATGCTAGAACACCTACAAAGGCTGTTGCCAGTGCTGTTCCAAGAGCTGATATGATTACAGCTGTGAGACGCATCTTTCGTGGCTCCACGCCCGAGGCCTTGGCCAATTCGTCTCCAAAGACTATTAAGTCTAGATCCTTGTGTAGCGCAATGTACATGGCTGCAAAGAGCGGGAAGCCCACGAGAAGAATCGTAAGCTCACTCCAACCCACTTTTCCAAGGTCTCCGAAGGTCCAGAATATCACGGTTGCAAGCTGGACCTCGTCTAAAACAAGGTATTGCATGAAGTATAGTATGGCCTGATACGTGAAGCTGACAGCGATTGACGCTAGTACGAGGGCTCTCGTGTCAAGGCCAGCCCACCAGGAGAGTAAGAGGATTAAGACCACTTGAAAGGCTGCAAAGATAAAAGCGAAGAACGCGACGAAGAACGGCCTCGTGAAACTTATAATCCATGCTCCGCCAAGCCCCCCTACTTGGAGCAGAAGGGAGACAGCTACCCCGAGCGCTGCAGCATGAGATATTCCGAGCGTGAAGGGGGAGGCTAGAGGGTTTCTGAAGCTGGCCTGGGCCAACATGCTACCGCCACCTATAAGTGCTCCTACTATGACTGCGGCTATAACTCTCCGGAACCTTAGAGCTACTACCAGCCCTGCATCCGTCTGAGAATTACCGAACAGATACGAGAGCACGTCCCAGGGCTTGTAAACAGTTCCAAATGCAACTGCTATAGGTATCGAGAAGATTAGAAGAATTGAGAGAAGAAATAGGGAGAAAAACCTCCTTTTATCCAGGTGGGTTAACACGTGCTCGATGCCGCTAGCACTTGAAGACATCGCTCAGGTCACCAAAGCCTCGCTTAAGGCCAGTCACGAAGTCTTGGTATAATGGCTTCCCCAAGAACTTTGAGTATATCTCGTCGGCCTTCGCCGCTGGGTCCACATCTTTAAACTTGTCGGGATAAAGCACCTTCCCAATGAAGTAAGCATCTGCAATTGCAGTGGCGACGTTGGTGTGGTAGTAGTTAAAGGGTAGTATAGCGTAGACCTTCCCAGACTTGAACGCGTTCAAGCTGCAATACTTAGCTTTATCCTTGTTGAAGTCGTCGAGGACAGTCTTGAGGTTGTTAAGGTCTATGAACACGTATTCAGGCTGCTTCTTCAAGATGAACTCAAAGTCCAAGCTTATGAAGCCTGTCTTCCCTGTCTCGTCGGCTATGCTGGGGGTTTTCAAGAGGGAGAGGGGCGGGAACTTGCCCTGTGTAGCCGTAAAGGGCTGTGCACCCTTATAGGATACTGCTCCAACGTACACGCTAGGCTTCTGCTCGACACCCTTCACTCGGCTCTCCAGGTCAGATACGAGGCTATCCACGTAGGATGAGAGCTCTGCGGCCCTGCTCTCTTTCCTGAGAACTTTGCCTAGCAGGGTTATTGCCTTCTTGAACTCAGTGGTGTTCAGGTAGCCTGCAACACCGTAATCGAGGACTATGACGGGTGCCCCGACCTCGGATGAAAGCCTGTCGGGGTCGTATAAATCGACATAGACCCTTGACATGATGACGAGATCGGGTTTCACGCTGCGCAGGAGCTCGGGGTTCGGAGCCTCCCTTGGTCCACCGGGGCCTATAACCGGGAGATTTTTGAATTTTTCGTAGTAGACCATAGCATAATCTCTACCTACAGGGTTCCAGCTCTTCTCAGCGTTCTCTACACCAGCCAGCATGTCCACCGCGTTCAAGTAGCAGACCAGCCGTAGCATACCTGGACCTATGGCCACGATCCTCGAGACATTTGTAGGTACCTTCACCGTCCTGCCCGCATAATCAGTGACCTCAATGTATTTGGGAGCCTGCTCCTGTTGTGCAGGACTAGACCAGTTCGTTATTAAGATGTACGCTCCGATAAGTACGATTATTATTACAATCGCAGCCATTATTAATTTACGGGTATCCATACCATCCCACCTTTAAAACGGCACATGGAAAGAGTTCACAATACCCCTACCGATGACGGCGGGGACATCTAAGCCTGCGCATTTCGCACAGTAAGGCTTCCCATCTAGATAGAAGACCCTGTCAGCCCTTACCAGCTCTCCACAGGACACGCACCTTACGCTCTCGAAAATGGGGGCTCTCTCAATTACCTGTTTAAGGGACACCTCCTCGATCTTGAAAAACTCCTCGGATAAGTCGGCCATCTTGTAGCCGATCTCCTCCCATATCTTCGCTAGTTCCTCAGCCTCCTCCTTCGAGCCTTTTCGCTCGACAACTACTTTCCTCCAGAGCTCGCTCCCCCTGCTTGGGAATAACTCGCGAACCTTGTCGCTATGAACGTATATTCTTACACCTTTACCCGTATCTCTCCTGTAGAAGGTTACAGCATTTTTCCCAGTGTCTAAGTATATAAGAGAATTGTTCCCGAGAGTGCAGCCACTAGCTACCTGTACGCCATCAGCGAAACAGTTGTTTGCCTCCACTATCGCTATCACGTCTTCCCTAATGGTTTCAGCCTCGCCCGGCCTTCGTAGCCCGAGTTTCGAGAAGCCTATCTCTGTGGCTCTGAGCCCAAGAACAAGAAAGGGGCACACATGCCCGTGAAATGCTTTTGCTTTCTGGACCAACTCACGCGAAACCATGTTCCCCGCCGTATCGTATTATAAAATGATCATTTAGTATTAATAAACATTTCCGTGAACTCCTGACAGCCGGCTTAAAGAGCTTAAACACGTCTAGATGAGAGCTAAATTTGGGATCTATTCCCGGGATGAAAGGCTGAATATCGACATTTAGAACAGCTTATGGAAGGTGGATGCTTAAGGGCTCCTCCGGCTTTGGAGGGGCTGGAGGGGGCCTCGACACTCCGAGCTTCACTCTTGCCTCTGCTATAGCTGTGCCCAACTCTGTAAGCTTTACAATCCTGTTTCTCCCTTCCCGCGAGCGCTTCAGGAGGCCCCTCTCCTCCATGGATGCCACGATTCTGCTGTAAGTCGCCTTGATAACGGGATCCCTAGGATCCTCGCCCATCCATTCGATAAGCTTTGTTATGCTTTCCGCTGAACCATTCTTAGTGTAAAGCGTTACAAGTATGTCGACCTCTCGCTCGTTCTCGTAGACTTCTATCCTCTTTGAGGGCGCTTCAACCTCGAACACGGCGCCGAGCTGTAGGTTGTCCTTCCGTGCTATGAAGTCGGCGAACTCAGGAGTGTCGGGGTCGGGGATGAACTCGCCCTGCTGCTGTGGCTGGACAGCGTATATCCGCGCGTTTGCGAACATCATCGTGATGACTGTTACCGTGGACGCCATGTAGGGGGGCATGTCTGTTATGTCGATGAGTATCTCTTTGTCCTTCTCGTATTCCAGAATCATGTAGAAGGCGCTTGCTACGCTCGAATAGCTGAGAGGGTTGACCTTTACTAGCTTAGGCTTAAAGTAGGATAGCTGATCCTGTAGGCGTTTTAAGTTATACCTAGAGACAGCTCCGTACCTATCAGGCTTAGCATCGTAGACAAGGTATACTCTCTCGATAGGGTATCGTAGCCTTATCTGCTCGAACCCCTGGAAGACCAGGTTTGGGTGGAAGCCGATGTAATGCACTGTGACTACCATGACGCCCACGGTAACAGTTGTATATTACAGTAATAGCAGCGAGCCACTAGTATATATAGATAGTGTAACTGTTGCAAAGAAAAACTACAGTAGCATTTTAATGCAACTTTTCTCCCTAAACTCTCCCACGTAAAAGTACGCTTAAAACGTTACCGTTTTATCAACTTGATACAGTCTCAATACGTGTTTTTTGTAATTCAACGGAGTTATCTTCGAAACCTATTATAAAAAGTAAAAAGCTTTATGAGACGAGAGACATGGCGATGCTACATAGCTCAGGCTATATCGACCCCGACGTAAAGATCTTAATCGAGAAACTTGCCCAGGTCTACAAGCTCGGCGGGAAGAGCAAGCAGTTAACACTCGATGGAACCCCTTCAAGGCCGTATCCAGTAGCAAGGATAAACGGCGTGAAGGTTAGAGGGCCACCGATAAGCGAGGCAAGGTTTAGAGTTCTAGAAGAAATCCCCCATGACTTCGAAGTTGTGGCTGTGGACGCAGCTGCTCGTATATTATTCGATGCAGGTTCATACAAGATAGTCGCGGCGAAGGTCGTAGCAGGCGTCTGGAAAGGCGTACAGCGGATAAAGCTTCTCGGCCCGTACAAGCGTCTTCAACTGTTCGATGACTTGAAGCAGGCAGGCGACTGGCTAGCCGAGGTGGAGCTTGAAGCAGTCCTGCGCCTAGCCCGGGAACACAACTCATCTTTTATTCTTCTAGACAGGCCTCTAGTCTTCAGTCGTGGTTCACGGGCAGCTAGGGCCTATGAGATGATTTTAAGGAAAAACTGGAGGATCATAGGGATCCCGAAGACGACCTCCCTTAAGGTTTCAAGTGGAGAAAGCCTGGTGGGCTATCTCTACCGGCTCGGCGAGAAGTACTTTAAGGGTCTACCCTGGGTGTATTACCCTGTATTCGAGTCAAGCAAGATCCAGCCGGGCGGGCTGTCAGTATCGGTGGCTAGGCTATCAGGCGAGGCTCCGCCTTTCCGCGTGGACACGCCTTTCGTTATGGCTGAGAGGCTTGACGCCGAGGAGACCGCCTCGATACTCGCATACCTCCAAGACTTCTCGTCGCCAGGATATCCTTTACCGCTGAAGATTGTCCATGAGCTTTCAAGGATAAGTGAAAACGAGCTTGACCTTGATAGATCACTCTTGATGGAGGATCTCTCTCGTAGCGGCTTGTCTGTTAGGCTTGTCGAGGATGCTGCTGGATCCGAGTACAAGTCGAGGTATATCTGGGGTATGAGCTAGTAGGGGTGATTGACCTGGGAAAGCTGGGAGTAGTAACATGGGTTGAGGGGACCACGGTTAGGTTTAGGATAGCGGAGGGCGCTAGGGTCGAACGGGGGATGCTCGCCAAGGTAGAGGACTCGGGGAGGAGGTTCATCGTTAAAGTGGTGGACTTCAGGCCTGAGAGCCTCCTGAGCGCGGCCGAGGTAGCAGTGATTAGTAGTAAGGCCGATAAAGGCGAGAGAGTCAACCTTCGAGACAAGGATCTACGTCTGTACGATACCGCTATAGGAGTAATTGTAGCCCAGATCGACCCCGACGGAGAGGCTCATGGTCCTACCAGTGTACCATCAATCTTCTCGAGCGTCGAATTCCTCGACAAGGATGACCTTGAAAAACTCAAGCTTCACACGGGAGACATACCTATAGGCTACATCAGGTTCGGACACGACCAGGTCGACATGATTGTGACACTTGACGGGCAACGCGTAATACCTCATCATATACTCGTCGTAGGGGGGACGGGTGCAGGTAAGAGCAACTTTGGCCGCGTTTTTGCGGCATCAATACTCGACACGAAGGGTAAGTACAGCTTAGTCGTCTTTGACTGTGAGAGTGAATACCTGTTAGGCTCCCGGCCGGGTGAGATGGGGCTGGCGCATCTCCCCCTATCTGAGGAATATCTTTTCCTTGTAACTGGCAGGGTTAACAGGCCGGGTCGCCTCCGGGTAGAACTCCCAGAGCTTGGTGAAGTTCGAAGTATTCCCGCTTATCCCTTAAAGATGGACGTTGGAAGACTCAAGCCCCATGACTTTACCTTGACTGGAGAGTTTTCGGGGCCTCAGGAGGAGTTGCTGTGGCTTGCCTATAAAAATTTCGGGGAGGACTGGGTATACTCTCTCCTGACAGCCGACGCTAGGAGCATTTACGCCCGATTGGGAAGGCTTACAGCCGTTAACACAATTAACGTTACGAAGAGAAAGGTAAAGCACCTTGTTGGTGACGGGGACATCTTCTGCAGGGAGTGCGACTACGACCTAGCGTCAGCAATACTCTCTATGGTCGCGAAGGGCAGGGTCGTGCTAATCGAGACTCCCTTCGCCTCCGAGGGAGAAGAGAAGCTGCTGGCCACCGTTATAGCTGAGAGGATATTTAGGAGCTACGAGGAGATGAGGAAAAAGCTTCCTGACAAGTGGGTCACGCTCCCCCCGGTTTTAATCATGGTGGAGGAGGCCCACAGGTATCTAAGCGCTCAGGCTTTGGGAGGCAAGGGCGAAGTCCGCGAGAACATATTCTCGATCATAGCGAAGAGGGGCAGGAAGTATAAGGTTGGGGGATTATATATTACTCAGATGCCGAGCGAGCTGATGGAGGCTGTTGTGAGACAGGCGCTGACCAAGATTGTGCTCTCGCTTCCTACGCGTCCCGACTACTCCATGATAATAAATCACTCTCCCTACCTCGACGAAGCGGAGAGCGAGATAAAGACGCTTGATCGAGGAGAAGCTGTCGTGGTTAGCCAGCCCAGCGGTTTCCGTTTTGCAGTCTCTATAAAAGTGTTCCCTTATGAAGAATACTGTTCAAGACTCATCGAGAAGCATAGGGCCTCACAGCTAATCCAGAAGCCCGTTGCCGGAGAGGAGGCCTAGCCGAGCTTTTCCTCGATTCTAAAAATCGCAATAGCTTCTGCAGCCACATAGAAGAGTAGTCCTCCCGCGATGAAAAGGACACCTGCAAGGGGGGCGCTTATGAGCGTGATGGCTCCCACGAGAAGATCCAAGAGACCAAGGGATTTGAACCTCGACTCTCGATACCATTTATCTAGAACGATTGATATCGTCCCAGCCGATATCAAGTTTAAGGTGACCATGGGGAGGATTTCAGCAGCATCCTGCCATATTGGGGATCCCCTGAGAACGGAGTGCGCTAAGCGTAATGCCTGATATATTGCAAACACTATTGAGAACAGGACTGCCACACGCGTCACGACTTCGCCTGCCTTGAGGAAATAACGCGCAGTCTGTATGACTGAAACCGGGATTTTCTGTTGGGCACTCACCGGAGACACACTTATGACGTTAGAGCTGGAAAAAATATATTTTTTCCCGATAGACGCCTAAGTGGGAAAATGTCCAATGTTCAAAACCTCGTAGCTGTTCTCAGCGTCCTTCTTGTTTCGCTAGTTTCGCTCCTAGTCTCAAGTCTTCTTGGCTTGCCGACAAATACACTTCTAGCGCTAAGCATATTCCTAGCAGAGATTTCAGCTACCCTTCTACTGTGGGATAATAGGTTATCCGTCGCCTTCATAGGAGTAAGCCTGTTAATCCTAACAGGTAGCCTGACACTGGAGAGCTTCCTGAAATACGCCAACCTCGACGTGATATTTTTCCTAGCCGCGATGATGATCCTAGTGGGAATCTTGGAGGAAAGGGGGTTCTTCGACAGTATAGTCTCGTTAACGATATGGGCTGCTGGAGGCAATGGCTTGCTCTTGTATGCAGTAATTATTTTACTCTCCTTTGCCCTTGCAGCGGTTATAGACGAGGTCACATCGATTGTTATAATGATTTTCTTTGTTCTCTCCCTAGCGAGGCAAGCACAGGTTAACCCGATCCCTCTTACCCTTGCGTGCATTTTTGCAACTAATATTGGGAGTAGCGCTACGCCCATTGGAAACCCTGTGGGAGTCCTCATAGCGTTCAGGGCCGGTCTATCCTTTGAGGAGTTTTTAAGGTGGTCGCTGCCAATCTCCTTCCTGGATGTAGGCCTGTTGATTGTTCTGAGCATGCACTTTCTTCGAGACGAGTTACGTGATTTTGTGAGGAAGATTTCCCTTAATATAAAATCGGAGGGGTTTAAAACGTACGATGGTTTCCTAGTTGACGCTGCACTTTTTCTACTCACACTGGTATTCCTGGCTATCCACCACCAGTTGGAATACCTCCTCGGCCTCGAGAAGAACTCGATGCTTCTTGCGATTCCCTTTATCTCAACAGGCATATCTATAATTGTTTACCCTCAATCCGCATCCAGAGCTTTACGCGAGCGTGTCGAGTGGCCTACTCTCCTCTTCTTTACGCTGTTGTTTGCATCAGTCGGCTCGCTAAAATCGACCGGGTTCATCGACTACCTCAGCAGAATCATCCTTGAGAATACTGGATCTTCGCTCTTAGAAAACATGGTCCTAATGACTACACTGACCAGCATGATCTCCCCGCTAATGGATAATGTAATCGCTGTCTCATTATTACTACCCGTGGTTGAGAGTCTAGGTAAGGCCGGCTTACGAGTCTATCCGCTGTACTGGGTTATGCTTCACTCAGCCGTCATCTCAGGGAATCTAACCCCAATAGGCAGCACAGCGAATATTGTAGCACTGGGGTTGCTCGAGAGATCAGGGTATAGGAAACCCTCGCTAACTGAGTGGCTAAGGCATGGTTGGTTGGCTACATTACCCCCACTCATTGTCTCATTCACCCTCTTAAGCCTACAGGCAAACCTTATGCCCTAGTATAGTCTCAGCCTTTGTGTCGACGAGAGGCAGCCCTTGGGTTGTGAGCAAAATTCAAATAATGCCATTGGAATATAGTCATGCATGTCTAGTGTTGGTGTTCTAGAAGGTTTCGATGCTTTTCGATACGTGTTGAGTAAGGCTGGGTGCCTACACCCTTTCAGGGCAAGCAGGATCATAGCATTAGCCGAGCTGAGGTACATCGAAGAGACAAATGAGAGATTAACGAACCTGATTTACGTGGAGGGGCCTGGGGCCTTCTACGTGGAAGGCTTGAAGGAACCCGTGGAAGAGGACCCTTGCTTTAAGAGGAGGAAGCCCGAGAAGGGCCACGGGTGCATAGAATACCTCTGCTCGGAACCATCGATCCGGGAAAACCTAAGAAGGTATTTGGACCAAGCCATTATGGTCGCTTCCCAACTTGACGACCGAGCGCTCAATGAGATGGTGGTTAAACACCCCTTATACAAAAAACTTTTCTCACGAACTACCATGAGTGGTTGATATGTTCCGGGTTGCGGTGACAGGCGGTAAAGGAGGAACAGGGAAGACATTTGTAGCCGTAAACATCGCCTCGCTTCTCGCAAGGAGGCATCAAGTCGTGCTAGCAGATCTCGACATTGAGGCTCCAAACGACCACATACTGCTCGGCGTAGATGAGCTAGGTGAGGGTGAAGACATAAAGTTATTTCTCCCGTTCATAGACACATCGCGGTGTACCTCTTGCGGTGTATGCGCCAAGGTCTGCGACGCAGGAGCTTTATTAATGCCGGGTAAGAGCCCGCCCCTTGTGCTGCCGCGGCTCTGCAGCGGATGCATGGCTTGTTACTATGCATGTCCCTATAAGGCGATAATCCCGGGATACCATGTCCTAGGGCACATACATATCAACAAGGTACATAAAGGTGATTCATCCTTAACCCTAGTCACAGGGATACTCCGAGAGGGAGAAGAGCACATAGCTCCGGGCGTGTACCGGGTCAAGATGAGGGCTCTCTCCCTTCAGACAGAGGTTCTTGTCATCGATACAGGTCCCGGCACTGGAAATCACATATCCATAGCACTCAAGGACTCGGACGTGGTGATAGTGGTGACAGAGCCCACACCTCTTGGAAGGCACGACATGGAGGCAATCCTTAAGATCGTAAAAAACTTGGGCTTGAGGACTTGGCTTGTGATAAATAGAGACGGGATCGGTAACGCCGAGGAATCCATAAAGATAGCCTCCTCTTATGGCGTAGAGAATATTTTCCGGATACCATATCACAGGGATGCAATAGAGTCTTACTATGCGAGAGTCCCAGTAATAGCCTTGAAGCCCGAGTCACCCGTTTCGAAGATCTTTCTACAGATGGCTGGGCTGCTGGAGGAGGTGATGGCGCAGTGAAACAAAAGGCTTACGAGATCGTCGTCGCTAGCGGTAAAGGTGGCGTTGGGAAATCCACGATAACGGCGTCACTACTAGTACTCCTATCCAGGCATGGCTACAAGCTTCTGGGCGCAGATGCTGACGCAGAAGCACCTAACCTTCACATATCGCTTGGTGTAGCCGACTGGGATCGGGTTGAGCCATACTACGAAGGAAGGGTTGCTTACATTCAGGACGAGCTATGCACACAGTGTGGTCGTTGCCTTGAAGCATGCCAGTTTGGAGCAGTAGAAATTGTTAATGGAAGATACAGGATTAATCCCTGGATCTGTGAGGGCTGCTACACGTGTAGCTTTGTGTGTCCAGTGAAGGCTGTGAGGTTCAATCGTGGGGTGGTGGCGGGATACCTGAAAGTTAAAGAGAGGACACGATATGGTTTTCCATTGGTTTCAAGTGAGAGCATGCCTGGCAGACCGAACAGTGGGAAGCTTGTCACGGAAACCAAGAACATCGCAAAGAAGATGCTAGGGAGCGAGGGGCTTATCTTTATAGATGCGGCTGCAGGGATTGGCTGCCAGGTAATCTCGAGCCTGGTAGGGGCAAGCGCGCTGCTTATGGTTGCTGAGCCTACGCCAACCAGCCTAAGTGACCTGAAAAGGTTGCACACCTTAGCTCGTCACTTCAGGATTCCCTCCATGCTGGTGATAAACAAGGCTGACCTCGATGAAAGCTACAGGTTAAAACTCATAGAGTATGCCCGCGAGTGGAGAATCGATTACCTGGGAGACATCCCTTATGATGAAAAAGTACCACAGTCTCTGGAGAGAATGACTCCCATAGTGGAGGCATCGCCGGATTCCCTTGCCTCTAAAGCATTATTCCAGCTGGCAGAAAGGCTGAGGGAGATAATAGAGGACATGGATGAGTGGAGGATCAAGCACCTACCGCCTAGACAGGAACCATTCGTTCCGAAAGTTATAAAGCCTGAGGGTAGATAATAAGGGGTGTTCATATGAAGGTGGCAATAGCTACTAATAGGGGAGGGCTGGACGACGAGATAGCTGACAGGTTTGGGAGAGCTCCTACATTCACCATTGTAGAAATCGATGATACAAACCATGAGATAAAGAGAACTTATGTTGTAGAAAATCCTGGTAGCATCGCGGGAAGCGGGGCAGGTATAAAGGCTGTCCAGAAGCTCATCGAGGAGGGGGTAAGTATCGCTATAGGTCCAAACCCTGGCCCGAATGCCCTGGTAGCGCTTGAGAGTTCTGGAATAAGAGTATATTCTTATGTCGGCTTAAAGGCTCGCGAGGCGCTTGAGAAAGTTCTCCAGGAACTAAGGCAAGCCTGACTCAGGTGACGAAAGAAATATTTTGTTTAGCAAATCCTTAGCTGACAGGTTAATCCCTCATGGTCAGTGATGATTGTGTACACGTAACGCTGGACAAGTTTATGCTCCCGCTGCTTTCAATAGGTTTCCTACTTGTCCTGTTCTCTCTGGGTGTTCTCCAGCACATGTACCCTGCGGCTGGTCTAAGCTCACCGTCAAGCTACGGTTACCCCTTATGGCTTGAGATCGCGGTTGCCGCAGTGCTCACCACTGTATTACATGAAGGCATCCATATCCTCTTCATGAAGAAACTGGGAAGCGGAAAGACCAGCATAAGACCATTCATGTTTAAACGATATATCCCATTGGGAGTATCTGTAGGCTTTACCAATTATCTCTCAGTTAAACGGTGGAGTATTGTAGCTATTGCCCCGCTAATTATCCTCTCACCAGTCTCTCTAGTTGCTTCCGGCCTCGAGACTCCCGTTACGAATATCCTAAAGTTTGTTTTTGTCTTCAACACCTCTGGAAGCGCGGGAGACCTTATTCTTTTAGCCATTACGTTGAGCGCGGGCCTAGACGCCAATGTGAAGGATGAAGGGGAAGCGCTTGCAATCTGCAACGGCAGACCCAGACTAGCCGCAATACTTTTCCTTGAATACGCAGCGACTACCATCCTGAGCTTCCTAGCACTCGGCTTTCTCGCAATCACTATGGCCTCCCTTCTTGGTAAAAACATTTACGTTGGCCCTCTAGAACTCGCAAGGTTCGAAGCGAGTCAAAACCAGGTATCCGCGAGCACGGGCCCAGGTGTGATTGTTGTAGCCATTATACTTTCCCTCTTATATATAGTAATCAGCGGCACTCGTAGGGCCCGGAAAACCCTGGAATCAATGCAGAAGTAATCCTGTTGAAGACAGGCTCCTTGCAGACTAATAAACTCATAAATTTATAAGGGAAGCCTCTATTATATAATAAGCTTAGCATGAGACTAATCCTTTTACTCGTGTTACTGAGCTTGTACCTTGCATTAACACTTGCAATAATCAATTTGGATTCAAACATAACGTCCCAGGAGGGTTACTTGGCATCTAACGGCTCTATACTAAGGTATAAAATATGGTATAATAAAGACCTGGCTTCGCCTAGGACGGTCGTGTTCTTGTTTCATGGCTTCGGGGGGAGCTCTGAGATGATGAGCTGGATCGCCGTGGAACTTGCGAGAAACGGTTTCCTTGCAGTAGCCTACGACACCCGTGGTCACGGTAAAAGTTCTGGGAAACTAAGCTATAATACAAGCGTGATTACAGGTGACTACAAGGCTCTCATAGAAGCATTGAATTTGACTCAAGCCAACATTACGCTAGTAGGGCACAGCATGGGTGGTGCCGCCGTGCAGCTCCTAGTCCAGGAGGGGTTCCCGGTTAAAAACCTCATTGTAGTAGCATCGCAGCCACGGCTGAACCCGTCACCCGTGCGCTCCCTACTAGTTCTGGCAAAGCTTGACGAGATATTTAATCCTTCGAGCTTAAACTTGTCGAGTTTGATCGGATGGAGGATTGTTATCCTTCCTTGCGAAGACCATTTATCAGTCCTATACTCTCCAAGGGCAATTCAGGCAATCCTGGATTATTTAACCCCCTACGAGAATGTTAACATGTCTGGTCTAAGGCTTGCTGTGACTCTCGCAAGAAGCTTCACACTCCTTGTGCTCTTATCGATTCTCCCCCTCTACCTGACTGGTTCATCCATAGCCCCTAGACCTAAGGGTGAAACGAGAAAAGTCGTTCTAGCTGCCACTCTAGCTGCATCCTTGGCCCCACTAACGTATATTTTGTTTGCAAAAGTTACCTCAGCGCCCATAGCTGCATATATACTCTCCGTGCTCCTACTTCAAGCACTAGGGTCGCTAGTCGCAGTCAAGCCATACCGGGAGATCATCATTACCACGGTTAGGAGTCTAGAACTCCAATACGTTTCAAAGGGACTACTAATGGGACTCGTAATATACCTCATTTTATACGAGACACTACAGCCTTTCATGAACGTGTCTCCCAGCATAAGCCGGGTATGGCTCTTCCTATCAATGCTCGTAATCATAACCCCCACGGTATTCCTATTTGAAATGCTGGGAAGACCTCAACTCATAGGCGCTAGCCTCCTAGGTTCCATAGCTAAATCATTCATTACAAGATCTCTAGGGTTTCTAGCCGCCTGGCTCGTGGTTTCAGCCATAATGCCTGCTGGTTTTGCTGGGTACCTCTTAATAGTGACTTTTATGAGCCTCATACTACTCCTTCCCATCGAGTCTGCTGCCACGGTCTGGGTATACAAAGGAGGCTCGCCCTGGGTCAATGTTGTATGGATATCTCTTGTATTAGGATTGATCTTGAGTGCTGTAACTCCCCTTGTTTAAACTTGAAGAGAAGTAAGAGGAGTTACTCATCTATACTTCCGTTGAAAAGTATCCTTGTTGAAAAAGATAGGAATTCTAGTAAAATTGAAGAGTATACTGTAGGGTTTATGTCTTATTGTATTATATTCAGCTTTCCATGACTAAAGAATTAATCATTTCAATTTAGAAATGCTATATGCGGAGAGTAGAAGTAATAGAGGACTTTGAAAGGCAGTTTAACAATCTTAGATCCAAGAGCATAAGATATTTCGAGGTCGCATTTCAGGATCTATCGGGAGTAATTAGAGGCAGGATATTAAAACCTGGCAAAGCCGATGACATCTTGAAAGGGTTCCGCGTAGATGCCTTTAGTACAGGTTTCACGAGCGTGGAGAATTCTGATGTCCATCTTCTTCCAGACCCCCATACACTCAGGCTTTATAGGACACGAATGGGTATTGTAGGTTTCCTTATAGGTGACTTTTATATTGATGGGAAACCCTTTGAGCTATACCCGCGAAATGCACTCAAGGAGGTTGTAGGAGGCCTTAGGAAGGAGTTACTACTTGGTGCTGAGCTTGAGTTTTACCTTGCACGTAACTACAAGCCCCTGGACATGGGAGGGTATATGGATTTGTCTCCTTACACGGTGAATCATGAAGTCTTATTAGAGATTATAGAGAATGCTAGGGAGGCTGGAGTCGAGGTAAAGGCGGGACACCATGAGGTGGGTCCAGGCCAGTATGAGATTGTACCGCCTCCAATGAATCCCTTAGAACTAGCAGATACCGTCGTCTTCTTAAAGAAACTTGTATGGGAGACCGCTGCTAGGAGTGGTTTACAGGCAACCTTCATGCCGAAGCCTTTTGAGGGTCTACCCGGTAATGGAATGCATCTCCACATATCCTACGTTAGTGGTGGCCGAAACCTTCTCGTCGAGGAGGGAGAACTTACTAGCATGGGGTCAAGCTTAATAGGAGGCCTATTAACCTATGCTAGACCCTTCACACTACTGACTAACCCGACCGTTAACTCATATAAGAGGCTGACACCTGGATTTGAGGCCCCCGTTTATCTTTCATGGGGGAGGGGTAATCGCTCGACAATGATCAGGGTTCCTGTGGGGCTGGAGGGACTCTCCGGTACCGTTGAGTTCCGACTCCCAGACTCGTCGGGCAACATATACTTGAAGGTGTTGTCCACAGTTTTTTCAGTTTCCAAGGGCCTTGAAGATAACATCAAGCCGCCCCCTGAGTGTCATTGTAACGTCTTCGAATCCAAGGGTTTGGAACGCGTGCCTCAGAGTCTTGGGGAGGCGCTTGAAATCGCTGGTAAAGGTGTCAATGGTATCGAGCCCTTAAAGCCATTCATAGAAAAGATATCGGAGGCCAAGAGAAAAGAGTGGATAGCCTACCTGCAATCTCTAAACGGGCATGACCATGGAAGCGTGACACAGTGGGAGATAAAAGAATATTTTTACCGGTAACTCGGATCCCTAACGCCTTACATTCCCCGTATATGATTAGAGCAGTTTTCATGATAGAAGAACCTTTACTTGGATTGAGTCGATACTTAAAAAATGTTTAAGTGTACCGGAAACAATTTCGGATCCTGCTCAAGGCTCAAGGAGATTTATTATCTTATCATCGCTGACACATATCGTAACCTTTGAGCCCTCCCCCACCTTCAGCAGTTTCACGAATTGTGTGAGTCCGATCTCGGGGGTCGCGAAGAATGTTTTTCCCTGAACCTCTATCGCTATATAGGTGTCACCCTTGTATACGAACTGGGCTACATGGCTTACTGTGCCCGTAACAAGCCTGCAGGGCTGCTTTAAGGGTTGCTCTGTCAGCCTTAACGCAAGGACGGTGTGCAAGAAATCCTGGAAGGTGCCATAGTCTGGATGATACTGGTAGATCTTCATGGACTGTGGGTTTGTCGCGTTGACTATAGCTATACCCCATAGGGTCACTATGTTTGTCTGCGCGTAGATTGGTACGATCCAGTAATAGCCGTCGAGATAGATGAGCTGGGAGTATTTAGCGTAGAGATATCCCCCGCTTATCGCTGGGAGCTTGCCCTGGACTAGCGACTGGATGTAGTAGGGACTATAGATGCCGATGCTCTTAACGTTGTAGTAATAAGCACCTGTGTTGTTTACCAGGATCAAGGAGACTATACTGTTCGGGTTTTGAGGGCTAACACCGAAATATACACGTACCGTTTCTCCCCTGCTTCCCGGTATCAATAATGTCATGTTGAGCAAGTCTTGACTGTAAGGGCTCGCAGGTATCCAGAGGAACCCCCTCGGAAAGAATGAGAAAGTCACAGGGTTTTCGTCCGCGAGGTGGTAAAGCCACTTCTCGATATACCAGTTAAAATATTCCCAGTCGTAGTCCTCGGGTAGGTGCGTATCCCCGCTAAACTGGGGTATAACCTTGAAGCCTCCATCCTCGCTATACACGTAGACTGAGTCGGGAAGCTCAACAAGTCCGAAGCCTCCGAGCCTATTCACGCATGCGGCGAAGTATGCTTTCCCGTCGTGAATGAACGGGTAGGTATTCCCGATGGGCTGTGCAGTCGCGAGGAATGTCCTGAGGACGATGTCGTTCAACAACCAGAGGCCGCTGCCTACCGTCATGTGAACCGGGACAGACTTAACTTCTCCCGTTTGCACGTGTACTAGGATAATCTTGCTTACATAGTTTTGCGCTATTGTGTTCTGGGGGGTAACCGCGAAGACCCAGTAGGGGGTTCCGTTAACGATTATTTCCTCCCACTCGGATATCTTCTCGTTTGGGGAGAGCTGTGTGTGAGCTATAATGTCTGCCATCGCGTGACCGACGACCACGAGAGATGAAGGCCTGCTCAGATGGCTCTGAAGCTCCTTTAAATCTCCTATCTTGACGAGATTATGGCTCGTTACTGTCAGGTATCCTTTTGAGTAAAGCATGAGAGGTATGAATAGAAATAGGAAGACTAGGTATGCTATGAGTAGCTTAGGATGTTTGAGTGACAATAAGAAGAGATATACCAAGAGTGTAATCCAAGAGATGTAGAGGGGCGGTATGGCGGCGAGGAGAAAGAATAGAGCTATGATCACCGCTCCTGCCAAACCATATTTAAGGATATTTGTATTTATTACGCCTAGCCTTGAGAAGTAAATCGCAATCACGAAGGGGAGTAAGAGTAATGGTAGTAGTGAAAGCCAAGTAGAAGACAGGAGCGTGGAGATCGATAAGATTACACCTAAAAACGCGAGAAGAACACCACTTACAACACGCTTGCCAACGCTAGCCATAACAATCATGTTCTAACCGTAGTTTATTATATAAGAATTCTTGTATGAATAGGAATTTCAAAAATTGGGCCGAAGGACCTGCACCTAACCCATCCTAATATTTTCCCTGGGATAGTTCAAAGCCTCAATGTACATTTTCTCATACATGGCTCCCACGATGTCAATCGAGTATTTCTCCAGGGCTTTCCTCCTAGCATTCCAGGACATGAACCTCCAAAGACCGTCTTCCTGAGTTAGCTTTAAGATTGAGTCGGCCAAACCGGCGTGATCTCCAGGCTCGACTAGGACCCCGTTGAGGCCATGATCAACTATCTCTGGGATGCCCCCAACCCTTGTAGCTATAACCGGTGTTGCTGTAGCGAAAGCCTCTATGAGGACGACGCCGAAGCTCTCGCCAGAGATACTTGGAAGTACTAGAGCTCTTGCGCCCCTAAGTAGTTCAATTTTTAAGCCTTCATCCACTCTTCCAAGGAAGACCACATTTCTTAACCCGGAGGCAAGTGATTTCAGGTATTCCATCATATAACCCTCCCCTGCGATGACTATACGTGTAGTGTGTTCTTCTCGATGTAGAAGCCTTGCAGCCCTAATCAGGTTTTGAACGCCCTTCCTCCATACAAGTCTCCCTATGTAGATAACGTAGTCTCCCCTGAAATCCCCCATGCTTCTTGGCGCATACCTTTGCGTGTCAACGCCGTTAGGTATAACGCTTACGTTCCTCCATCCGAAGAATTTCTCCAGGAAGTGTGCTGCTGTCTTGCTTACAGCTGTGGCCCTTGTGGGCCTTATAATCCACCTGTGAGGAGTCAGATAAGACGCCGCGGCCCAGAGGTTAAAGTCACCCATTGGTGGTAGAGAGTGGTTTGTTGCTATACAGGGTATGTTGTACTTCCTGCAGAGCGCAAAGGCTAGAGCCGAGAAGGGCGTAAAGACGTGGTGGACGTGCACTATATCAGGTCTCAGCTCTTTTAAGGCTTCCCTTAAAAGGACGGGGTTCCTTATAGCTACGACGTGATCAAAGACTAAACGTGCTCTTCCATTAAAGGTTGGGAGGTTTAGTGCACTTGGTTCTCCGCAAACCACGCGTGCATCATAGCCTTTAGTCTGGAGCCAGCTGTAGAGAATCTTGACTTGAGAGGCTACACCGCCGGGCTTGTTAGGACACCAGGGGGAAACTAGTAGCACGCGCATATGGACACCAGGACAGGTAGACTGAGACCCGTTACGACTAAGAGGTCTATTCCTCTTTCCCAACTAAGAAGAGTACCGAGTAACGTTGAAGCCGCTAAGAGGACCAGCGTAAGGGTCGCATCATGCATAAAAGCCAGGAGGGCTCCGAGGCTTGAGGCAACTCCTGTCAGGTAGAGGAGAAACTTGGATAGACTTGGATACCTAACGGAGAGGGTATTGTCCCCTGCCAGTCCATCGTATTCTTTATCCTTTTCAAGGTTGCGCAGTTGCAGGAAGGCAGAGTAGAGAGAAGTAGTGGTCCCAGCAATTAATACGTTATGGGTTATAGTAGCTCCACTAATAGTGATGCCAGTTAAGAAGAGTAAGAGGCCAAAATATAACGAGTGAGACAGCACGTCCAGGCCGGCTTTTCCCTTGAGCCTTATCGGAGGAGCACTATAAAGGACTCCCAGGATAACCATGACCAGGTATATCGGGAAAACTCTCGGGTAGGCTAGAGCGACCAGTGCGGCTATAAACTGGTTCAGTATAACTACCTTGACGGCTCCGCTCCCACAGCCTCGTGTAAAGGGATTACCCTTAGAGTTGTTAAGCGAGTCGCCTTGAACATCATAAAAGTTGTTGACCGCAAAGGCCGTTGCTAGAAATGAGGCAACCATGTAGAAGCCTAGGAGCAAGGCCTGGGCATCCACCCTCCCATGCAGGACTCCCAGCAGCCACATCCATAGGTAAGCCCTCCATCCCCGAGGACGTATAGCTGCTATTACACATCTAGCAAGACTCATACATGACACCTACAGGATATTCGTGATTAGACTGTCGACTTGTCGCTTGATCAAACTCCTCAGAAAGTCCCTAAGCTCTGGTCTAGTAACCCTGGATGCCAGTTCATGATATGTGTTTAGAAGACTCTCGATCTGATTAGCTACGCTTGTGTCCCTTAAAGTGGAAAGAGCCCCCATTAGCGTTCCAGCAAGCCTTTCAACATCCTCGCTTACCCTGAGGTGTAACTTCTGTTTATGACGGGGGTCCCGCTCCACCTTCAGGAATCCTTCCTTGTTCAGGTTTCTGAGAATCTTGATGAGTCTAGCCTTTGAGATACGCCCCTTCATCCTCTGGTAGAGTTTGTTAACGCTTATATGAGGGGACCTTAATATCTCGAAGAGTACTTCGAACTCCTCCTCCGACATAAACTGGTTCTATATAGAACCAGTTCTAGATAAACCTAGCTATCCGTTTTCAGCCCTGGCCCCCTTCAAATTTAAGCTCAGGGCCTACAGTCACCGTGTATCGACCTGGCGGCAGGAATGAAACCTTCAACGTGAAGGCTACGCAGTAGCCACATGCCCCGCCGGGATCCTCCTGCAAGGCCAAACGGTAGTAAACCGATGTCTTAGTCCTGTTCACGAGGAGGGGTGTAACCTTGAAGCATTTACCACCTGGAAGGGGGAGCGTGACGTTAAGATAAGCAGCACCTTCATCTAACTTTGTCTTCATGGTTACCGGGCATATGTTCGACGACCTTATACCTTCGAGATAAACAACTTCAACCTTGAGATCTGAAGGGATCTCGGGCGGGGGCGCTCCAGGATAGGGGCCGCCTACAGCCTCGATTTCAAGATAGTAGGGCACAGGGTAGTATGTATAGGTAGGCGTCGTGTTCCAAGCCGGGCCTTGTGGGCTACCTGGGATCTCTAGGCTTGTGGATGCGTTGGAGACCTGGGAGGGTTGCTGGGGGTTACTCGTGTTGGGCTGACAGGTAGCTGGGGGCGTCGACTGGGGTGAAGGCCCCGAGACGGGGGAGGATGGGGTGACGTGTGAATGTTGTGAGCACTTGTCTAACAGAAAAAGCAGGGCTAGGTTGGAGGCTGCAAGAGCTAGGACGGCTACGAGCAGAGTAAGCATTTTTATGTCGATGGATCGAGACATTCCATGCTTGAAATTCAGGAACCTAAATATAAGTGTCGATAACTCAAAGTATAGCCTTGTATACCAAAAAGGTAATATCAGTAAAAAACAGGACAGTAAGGGGTATGTCCAGTAAACTCGCAATAGCCGTGAACAGGCTCAGACTCGCGCACGAGCTTAGGAGAAGAGGGGTCTATGTTAGGATGCATGCTTACGAGTATCTTCTAGGCTATAAGGGGAGAATAGCAGGTGTTCTACTCCTAGAACCCACTCGCAACAGGGCGAGCCTTTACCTTGTAAGCGGTGCGACGCAAACTGATCTGGAAATGATAGTAGAGGAAGCCCTGCGACAGATAGAGCCGGGGGTCCAGCTAGCCGTAAACACGCAGAGTAATTCCTAGTTTATAGATAAGTCCTCAAGAAAGTCAAGCTCTAGATTTCTGAAATGAATTTTGCAGTCATGATTGTAACAAGCATAATTGTAATAATCTAAATGCTACCTTTTCCATCTATAGGAAGACTGTGGCCAAAAC
>NZ_JBMFLX010000019.1:22063-25444 GCF_049970975.1 Infirmifilum sp.
ATTGTAATAATCTAAATGCTACCTTTTCCATCTATAGGAAGACTGTGGCCAAAACAGTGACAAGCCTTGCCCCTTCCAGGGCGGGGAGGAGGTTAGGTGTGCCCAATCTGCTACGCATATATCTTAATGAACACTTAACATTTTTAGCAGGCATTAGAGGGTAGTTGGAGAGGTAGAGCTATCTCATGTTTGAGTACGACCTTGGGAGTTATGGCAGTACAAGATCCAAAGATTATGAGTGGTAAACAATGGGGCGAGATAACTTCGTTAGAAGAGGCATAAGACGAATAAATAACAAGAGGAATAAATAACAAAAAGAAAATTTTATATTTGATTGGATAAAAATTCATATCGATCACAGATGGATAAAAAACTCTTATACGGCATAGTTGTAGTTGCGGTTCTCCTTGTCGCGGCATTTCTAGTATACCCGATGCTTAACCCACAACCCGGGACAGCCCCCCGTCAGGGGACTCAACAACCCTCAACTCCATCCCAGCAGACTCCACCTCAGGCTCAGCAGCCCAAGGAAAAAGTGGTTCTAAGAATCTCGACGACTACAAGCATGGATGCTACAGGGTTGCTACAGGCTATTAAGCAGAGGTTTGAAGCCAAATATCCCTGGATAAATGTGACATGGGTCGCTGTTGGTACGGGCCAAGCAATCGAGATCGCAAAGAGAGGGGACGCAGACCTAGTAATCGTTCATAATAGGGACCTCGAAAACCAGTTCATCGCAGAGGGATACGGCGTCCATGGTATAACTTTCGCCTATAATGACTTCGTACTTCTAGGGCCACCAGATGATCCAGCCGGAGTGAAGAGCGCTAAGAATGCTGTAGACGCATTCAAGAGGATCTATGCCGCTGCTGAGGCCGGAAAGACAGTCTTTGTCTCAAGAGGAGACAGGTCAGGCACTCACTTGAGAGAACTACAGTTATGGTCTATGGCCGGCGTTGACCCCAAGGGCAAGCCCTGGTATAAGGAGACGGGCCAGGGGATGTCCCAGACGCTCATGGTAGCCGACCAGCTGAACGGGTACACTCTCTCAGACCGATCCACCTACCTTGCCTTCAAAGACAAGATACACCTGGTCATTCTGAACGAGGGCGACCCCCTGTACCTTAACATTTACCGAGCAATACCAGTAAACCCCAAGAAGTTCCCACACGTCCATTACAATGAGTCTCTCCTATTTGTCACCTTCATAGTCTCACCCGAGGGCCAGAACTTGATAGGAACGTACGTTAAGGGCGGAGCTAAACTCTTCAACGTGTGCTTTGGTAACCTAACAAAGCTGGGAATATACGACCCCTACGAGTACGACCAGATGAGCGGACAAGTCGTCTTCTACCAGAGCCTGATAGG
Source organism: Infirmifilum sp. (assembly GCF_049970975.1). Taxonomy (NCBI): domain Archaea; kingdom Thermoproteati; phylum Thermoproteota; class Thermoprotei; order Thermofilales; family Thermofilaceae; genus Infirmifilum; species Infirmifilum sp. Next base: position 23,432 of record NZ_JBMFLX010000019.1, read on the forward strand.
GAAGAGCTAGACACGACGGATTTAAAAAATAAGGTTAATTTTTTAGAACGGTGGGCTTCTTGGAGTATTCCGAGATAATACAAATAACTCTTCTCTCCTTGAGGGTCTCGGGGATAGCTGTCCTCCTCTCTACACTAGTGGGCGTTTTTACTGGGGCTTATATTGCCGTCTCCCAGACGCGTTTTAAAAACATAATTGTAACTCTTGTAAATACATTTATGGGGACTCCTCCCGTACTACTGGGCCTCGTACTATACCTTTTGCTTTCCAGGTCAGGGCCTCTCGGCTTCCTAGGAATACTCTTCACACCTGAGGCCATGATATTGGCGCAGTTCCTCCTCACACTACCTATAATAACAGGCTTGACGATAACAGCTATAGAGGCGCTTCCGCAGGAGACAAAGGAGTTCTTCCGGTCTTTAGCTATACCAAAGCATTACGAGCTCCTTTTAACTCTCAACGAGGCGAGAGTTGGGATATTCGGAGGAGTGCTGGCTGCACTCGCGAGGGCTGTGTCCGAGGTTGGAGCGGTAATTATAGTTGGGGGTAATATACGGTACTACACGCGTGTTTTAACCACTGCAATAGTCTTCTACACGAATACAGGGGAGTTTGAAATGGTATTATGGCTGGGCGCTGTTTTGACACTTGTCTATCTCGCCATAAACACGGTACTATTAATACTCAGGTTCAAGCTGGGTGTCAAGGGTGCTTAGGGCCCAGAACCTCACGAAAAGGTTTGGAGACGACAAGGTAGTAGACAACGTAAGTTTAGAGAGCCCAGAAGGGAAAATTACCGTTATCATGGGTCCAAACGGTGCTGGAAAGACAACCCTCCTGAAGATGCTGGCACTGTTAATACCTCCGGACGCCGGGGAGATAGAATACAACGGGGTAAAGGTGAACACGCTCGGTGAAAAAGAGAAACCCGAATTCCAGAGGAAAATCTCTTTTGTCCCCCAGAAGCCCCCAGTGCTAACTGCTAGTGTTTTCAGGAACGTCTATCTACCACTGAGGTTTAGAGGGGTGGAGCCCTCAAGGGCTAAGTCTTTAGCGGAGGAGTGGCTGGCTCGTTTCCGACTTGCAGGCTTTTCGAGGAAGAACGCCCAGAACCTGTCTGGCGGCGAGAAGCAACTTTTGGCTCTCGCAAGAGCATTTGCCACCCAGCCTGAAATCCTCTTGCTGGACGAGCCTACAGCACACCTAGCCCCCCAGAACGCAGAGTTTGTCCGAGAGTTCATAAAGCGGTTTGTATACGAGACAAAGGCCCATGCCATTATTGTTTCCCACAGTGTAACCGAGGCAAAAACTCTGGCCGACAGGCTCTTGGTTATGGTGTCAGGGAAGATTAAAGCTGTATACGATGGCGAGTTTAGAGAAGAAGAAATACTTAAGTGGATCTAAGCTATTCGGGCAAAGCAAAGATATATCCATGTCCTCGTTAATTCCATGAGTCCGCTTGGAGGAGAGAGACCTCGAGAAAACCCTAAAGCTTTTGTCCCAGTTAAAACCGGTCATTAGCATACGGTTAGTTTTCGACGAGAGGGTTGTCTCGGAAGAGGATATTCATTTGCTCGAGACACTTGCAGATACGGGCTCTCTAAAGGAAGCCTCCAAAAAGCTTGGCGTCGACTATAAGACTTTATGGTTGAGGCTGAAGAAGATCGAGCAGCTACTCGGAGTCCGATTAGCGGACAAGAAGAGAGGCGGTGTCAGGGGTGGAGGGTTTGAGCTTACATTTGCAGCGGAAGCCCTGATGGAGAGGTACAGGGTTGTTGCCAGCATGCTCGAGAAAACCCTGAAAAATGTTCAGCTTAAGCCGGACTTAATCATTTATGGGAGCGACTGCCCTGGAATAGAACTAGCCGGCCGACTTCTTGCTGAGAAGGGTTTATCTGCGGAGTACCTAAGAGTTGGATCGCAGATGGGCCTTGAACTACTCTTAAAAGGCTACTCGCACCTGGCAGGGGTACATGTAATAGATCCGGAGACGGGTGAATACAACTTGCACTT
>NZ_JBMFLX010000020.1:0-23998 GCF_049970975.1 Infirmifilum sp.
TTTTGAGTAAAAGATTTTAAGACTAAAGTCGAGCGTCTATAGGAGATTGTGGATTGAACTTCAAGACACCCCGACATGTGATAATTCGCGAGGAAGCTCTCGAGGACGTTCCCCAGGTCCTTAAGGAGTATGGGTGTGACTCACTCTTGATTGTGAGCGACGTCAATGTGAGGATGCTGTATGGCGTTAGAATTGAGCAAATCCTGTTGAGAATGAACATCAAGCCTATCTTTATTAATGTCTCGACCAACGACCGGCCAACGCTTGACAAGATGCATGTGGAGCTGTCCACTCTAGACTTTGACTGTGTGGCTGGGATGGGAGGGGGGAGACCTGTAGATGTAGGCAAGTATCTTGCCTTTAAGCTCGAGAAGCCTTTTATAAGTATCCCGACCTCTATCAGCCACGACGGGTTTGCAAGCCCTATAGTCGCGCTGAAGGATGAGAACGGCAACCCATTGTCGCTTTTCACGGCTCCGCCTATATCTGTTATAGTAGATCTAGACGTTATTTCGCAGGCTCCGAGGAGACTCTTAGCGAGTGGTGTTGGAGACCTGCTTGGGAAGATTACAAGCGTCGCAGACGCCAGGTTGGCAGCGCGAGAGGTTGGGGAACACGTCCCTGAGTCGGCTTTAAGGATGGCGGAAGCGGCTGCCCATATCGTCCTCGAAAACATTGAGAGTATCGTGTCCTTCTCCAAGAAGAGCATGACATTGCTAGCAGAGGCTGGGCTTCTTGCAGGGATGTCCATGTCGATCGCGGGAAGCAGTAGGCCATGTAGTGGTTCAGAGCATCTCTTCAGCCACGCGATTGACAAGCTTTACCCTGGACGCGCCTTGCACGGAGAGCAAGTAGGTGTTGGCACCATAATAGCTGCATACCTGCATGGAATGGACTGGATTCGAATTAAACAGGCCTTGAACGCGGTAGGAGCTCCTACAAGCATCGAGGACCTTCACATGACGCTTGACGAGGCCGTAACGGCTCTATTATTAGCTCCGAGGCTAAGAGATAGATATACTATATTACACAAACTCTCCCTTGAGGATAAGGAGCTAAGGGAGATAGTCCTGAGAACGGTCTCAAAGGCTAAGCATCAGTAGGAAAACTGTTAAAAGCCCAATAAACATAAAGACTATTCCTGAAATCTTGTGAAGAGTTGTAAGGTTTAACTTCCTGGCCAGTTGCCTGAGGGCTATCACGCCCAAGATGTTTGCAGCCATGTAGCCTATAACACCCCCGAGAAGGGGAAGGATGGGGTTTTCAGCCCCAGCAGCGGAGGCAATTGTAGCCAGTTGTGTCTTGTCGCCGATTTCCGATAGGAAAACTGTGGTGAAGGTTAATCCTTTGCCTTTAGATTCCAGCTTATGGTTTTTAGATCTATACATGTGGAGCCCAATCAAAAAGAAAAGTAAGCCTGAGAGGAGTTTTAGGAGTAGTCTCGCCTCGTCAAGGAAATAGTAAACACTACACGCGACTACGACTGGTGCAGCGTTCGCTGTAAGGTAGCCAAGAATTGAGACGATCAACACGTGGAGTGGATTATTGAATAAGGCCAGGGTAGCTGTCGCTATCATCGTCTTATCGCCCAGCTCTGCAAGCATTACCAGTATTGAGGTTCTGAGGAGAGTTTGTAGTGCTTCATCAGCCACGGTCAATCCAAAATTGAAGAAGAATATTAGGCTTATTATATGCATTATCCATGGCAGGATGGTTAGGGTACTGAGACAGACAAGTATTTTAGGCATAAATAGTTAAAAGACGTGTGCAGGATCTTTGGCTATATCTCTGTCAAACCTTTAAGCCCTGCGTTTGCCTTCTTTAGCGGAGCTACAAACCTATTCACACTTTCAAAGGAGCATGATGACGGCTGGGGGATTGCATGGACAGGTAGCGCTGGCTGGGAACTCTACAAGGAAAGCTCTGCCTTATATAGGTCTGAAACGGCTCCGAGTCTGATAAGGAGCATAAACGCCATGCTGGTCATAGCACACATCCGTAAGGCATCGCGTGGGGAGTTATCATTTGAGAATACTCATCCCTTTGTCAGCGATGGCTGGGCATTTGCACATAACGGGACAATCGAGGATTATTCAGTACTGAGGAGTATGCTCGGAGATAGGGAAGACAAGCTCCAGGGGAATACTGATTCGGAGGCTTTTTTCCAGCTACTCATCAAGAATATTGAGGAGAAAGGGAGCGTTGTAGATGGAGTTAAAGGTACCATTGAAGCAATGAATGGCTTAGAGTATACGAGTCTGAATGCAATATTCAGTGACGGCAACCAGCTATACGTTCTAAACTACTTCCTGGATGAAAACATCGAGTACTACACAATGCATATTGGGAGATTTATGATTGATGGCGTCGAGCTAATTGCTGCTGCTTCAGAGCCTGTAGGCGGGATAGAGGGGTGGGAGAAGATAGGCAATAGGAAGCTTGTTGTAATAGACAGGCGTTTGAGAGTTAGCGTGTATCCTCTTCCATGACCCTACGGTCAACGAACTCGCTTAGAGTCCTTTGTCTCCTCCAAAGCATAACTGCTGCTATATGTGTGCATATTCCCCTCTCTCTAGTGTACCCATATCTGGTGTAGAAGCACTCGCACTTGTATTTCCCATTCGAAAGCCATACCCTGTAACTAGGCCTTGAGTCACCTAGCTCCCGGAATCCTTTAACAAGCCACTCTCCCTTTCTGACAGGTTTTACTCCTGCCAGTGCCCTGTAAAGAGCTCTGTAGTACCAGCTTTGACTTTTCGTGTTGAAGGTTTCTCTTAGTTCTCGGTAAGCAAGAGCGAGAGACTCCAGTTCTTGGGGGGCCTCACCTCTGATTATTCTTCTTGCGATCAGAGCTAAATCGTCCGTCAAACCCCTCTTTGATTTATGTGGTGATGAATAAATAAAATATTATGCTGGTGGAGGCAGACTGCGGTTTCCCGTGGGATATAGGTGTCCCAGCATAACTTCGGGTCTGAATCCCAGAGCAAGTAGAATCGGTGAGAGCGCCCTGTCAAGGATCTCCGTGTACTTTTTCATGTCCAGACCCCTACCATCGTAAAGCTTCCAGGCCTGTACGCGTAGATACGGGTTGGGGTTCAGGGCATCCACCCACACATACTCAACATAATCGCCTACAGCCACGGTGTAGCCGTTCGACCTCAACTGCTGGGCTGCTATGAAGACCGGGTTTCTCGAGAGATATCTTTCCTTTCTGAGTGTGGAGCCGGCCACGAGGTCTTCGGGCCTCGCAGAGTAAAGCTCCTCATAAATCGCCTCAAGCTCCCTCAATAATACCTCCTTGAGCTCTTCACCGGGCTTGGCCCTTACTGCTCTTTCAACAATCCTAAGCTGTGCCTTTTTTACAATCCTGGGAACCCCGCTTCGCACAGCCTCAACTCCTTTAGCGTTGATCTTCCCGTTACTCACTCCTATGTACCTCTTGGCTACCCCTGCTTTCTCGTCTCTATCAGGGAATAGGAAAAGCCACTCGTAAAAATTATCCAGCCTCATGGGTAGGCCTACACGCTCAGAAAGTCTGAGTGCAAGTCTCTCATAGTCTTCAGCAGAGGCCCTGTCGCCTTGCAGGAACACGCTGTCCGTATCGCCATAGATAACCTTGAAACCCTGTCTCTCCACGTAGCCAAGGACTTCAAGCATCACCCTCCTAGAGTACCTGTTTATCCATTCAAAGGTAAGTGGGTTTCCCAGCCTGTTGTAATTGTTCCCGCTGTAACCGTAGCTCGAGACAAGTATCATTTTCAACTCGCTCTGCCTTTCATCAGCCCACCTCGTATCTGGGCCACTCGAAGAGCGCATAACCCCCTTGTAGTATAGCCTTCTACGCAGTGCATCCTCGATGAGCTCCGGGAGTAGGCCCCTCGGCCGCCTTCTAACTCCCCTCCGGTTGACTGTTTCATAGCTTATGTTCCGCTTAACAATAAGATTTGGAAACATCGACTCGAAGTCTAGTACAGCCACGTTCCGATAGAGGCCTGGGCGAGGCCTTATTATGAGTCCTCCCTTGTCGTAAAGGTGGATTTCCCAGGCTGTCCTCACGGGAATGTTGAGGTTCATCCTCCTAGGTACAGCATAGCCCCTTGAGAGCAAGACATAGCTCTGCCGCAGATCTATCATCCTACCATAGCTGACCCTCGCGGCATGGGTTGGTGGTAGAAAGGTAAACCTGCTCCTCTCCTCGAGGCCCGTTAGACCTATACGTTCAAGCAGGGAGTGCTCGATGAATATCCTGCCCTCTAAGGGCTGCTCTCCTCTGCCGAGACGTATGCCCCGGCGTCGCGCCTCCCTTGCAAGCCCCCTCAGCTCTTCGTAGCTGAGGTTGGAGGAGACGATGTCCGGATCATACTTCTGGATTGCCCTTGAGAGCTCTAGGAGGACGGTGTCTAGGGGGCCTCTAACAGAGAATTCCTCCCCCGCATGGAAGTGTAGCGCGTATTCCCCTGCTGGTCCCTTTATCAGCGAGAACCTAGCGGTTTTCATGGGTAGGGGCTCTATCCTGTACTCTTCGCCTCTAAGAGTCATTGGAACATACCCATGGGGGGCGAGAACCTTGTGATAAACTGGAACATCAGACGCGTAGGTTTCAACGTTTTTCTGTTCGAATAGACGCTTTGCGCTCCGGTACTCTGCCTGGGTCTCAAAGGAGACTTTGACTAGCTGCTTAAATCCTCTCGGGAAGAGTCTAAGCTTAACCTCCTCTACCTCGGAATAGAACACGTCAAGACCCGAGAAAGCTTCCACGTCTACATAGAAGTAGTTCTGGAATGGATGTTTCTCTACTGAGATAGCCCCACTCGTGCTCTTAAACCATAGCCGCGCCTCTGCGTCCGCCACAGCTATGTCGTAGAGAAAGCCATTCTTCATCGAGAAAGTGCTTCTAAAATAAGGAAATAATGAGTTGATGGTTGATCGTCGGAGGGGGGTAAATCTAATATATATGGTTTTCGTACATCCAGAGACGAGATTTTTAACCAAGAAAATCCTTTATGAAAAACGTGAAGTGGGATAAGTCGAGAATTGTTGCCACGACAAGCGTGATGGCGGCGCTTACCACTGTAGCAACGATGATTTTCCAAGTACCTGTTCCCGAGACCCATGGATACATAAACCTGGGAGATACCATGGTCATGCTTTCAGGAATTCTGTTTGGACCACTGGTAGGGGCTATGGCTGGTGGAATAGGCTCTGCCTTAGCCGATGTGCTGTCTGGCTACGCGGGATGGGCTCCCTACACGCTTGTGATTAAAGGGCTTGAGGGGTTCCTCGTCGGACTCCTCGGCGGTAAGGATGGGAGGATTAAGGCATTGGCTGGGTGTCTGGCGGGCGGCGCCGTGATGGTGCTAGGGTACTTTTTAGTAGAGTTCTTGCTTTACGGGGCTGGAGCCTACGCCGAGCTCCCCGGTAATATCCTCCAGGCGTTGGCCGGAGTTATCGTGGCTGTTAGCGTGGGAGTTGAGGTTAGAAAGGTTTTAGGCAGGGTGTAGGGAATTGCTCTTGTCTTTCGGGAAGCTTCCATATACTGAACTCCGGGAAATCCTCTCCGTTATATACAGGAAAGACCCTTCCGTCCTCCTGGGCCCAGGTATTGGCGAGGATGCCGCGCTGATAGAGCTAGGCGACGATGTACTCGTGGTCCACGCCGATCCAATAACCGGTGCTGTCGAGAATATAGGTTGGCTTTCAGTGCACGTCTCGGCCAACGATATTGCTACAAGAGGAGTAAGGCCAAGATGGCTTGTCACGGTTCTACTCTTACCCCCGGGGTTAGAGTACAAGATGATTAAGGGTATAGTTCAACAAATAAGGAATGCGGCAGACGAGATTGGTGCGGTTGTCGTTGGAGGGCACACAGAGATTACTCCAGGGATTGATCGACCCATAGTGATTACAACGGCTATCGGTATCGGTAAAAGGGAAAAGGTTATATACACTGCTAATGCGAGGCCGGGTGATTTTTTAGTCCTCACTAAGGGTGCGGGTATCGAGGGAACAGCTATTATTGCTAGCGAGTTTCAGCATATACTCAAAGGAAAAGTCTCGGAGGAAATTCTCCTAAAGGCTAGAGAGTTCATAAGAGAGATAAGCGTTGTCCGCGAAGCCCTCGCGGCCTTTGAAACAGGGGGTGTACATGCCATGCACGATGCCACAGAAGGTGGTGTTATAGGCGCTGTCCAGGAGATCTCCATAGCGTCTGGACTCTCAGCTCGAGTATACGAGGGAAAAGTGCCGATTCGGGAAGAAACCCTCACCATTTGTCGAATCCTTGGCTTAGACCCGCTAAGACTTATTAGTTCAGGGTCTCTTCTCTTAGCAGTTGATCCGGGAAAAGTGGAAGATGTGTTAAAAACCATTTCTTCACTAGGTATAGAGGTCTCCATAATAGGAAGTCTTGGAGAAGGCGGAGGCGTAACCCTCATTCGCAGGAATGGTGAAGAGGAGGAAATCCTGAAGCCCATAGAGGATGAACTTTGGCGTCTCCTGGCGTTAGAGGGAACAAGCCGCGTCAAAAGCTTAGAATCATGATGAGCAAGCAGTTCTAGAAAAATGGTAGAACACAGCATTATAGCAACGAAATAATGACGTCTCGGGGTAGGAGTATTTTTGGTTTAAAAGACTCTCTTAGCTAGCCTCCTAGCCCCGAGAATACGCCAGGCGAGTGATGCGAGAAGGGCTCTCCCATACATGTCGGTGTTCTGGGTTGCCCAGGCGCCTATAGCGCCGTATTTCTCCGCCAACACCTGGGCTGGGATCGCCCTAAAGAATACTACAGTTATCATGTTTATGAAAAGTGGTAGCCAGACGCTCCCCATGCCTCTCATAGCCCCATAGAAGGCGTTGCTGATGCCAAATCCAATCTCGCTGAGAGCTGCTAGGACTAGATACGCCTGGGTCAACCGAATAATTTCGGGGTCACTCGTGAACATATAGCCGGCGAACGGGGACAAGGCTACCAGAGCCAGTGCGGCCAACCCCATCGTAATAGCCCCCACCACTACTCCCTCGCGTAGCCGGGCGCTAACGCTCTCCAGGTTCCTAGCCCCTGTTTCCTGTCCGGTTCTCACGAGTGTTGCCAGGCTGATGGCGAAACTCGGCTGTATGATCAAGCTTTCCACATTCACTCCTATATTGTGGGCGGCGAGAGCTATGGTCCCACCTTTAGCCACGGCGTTTACGTATATATTGTGAGCTATACTTGCCACGAATCTTTCGAGAGCCATTGGAGTTCCCAGCATCAAGACTTTGAGGCTAAGTCTGCCTGGCACGGTTAATTGAATCCTTATGGGAGGCTTCCATATAGCATAGGCTACCAGGCTGAAGTAGCTTGATATTGTGGTAGCGAATCCTGCACCTTTTAGTCCCATAGCCTTGACATTAAATCCTCCGAGGGTGAATAGCGGTATCAAAAGAAGCCCTAGCCCGAGGTTTATGAGGGAGGCATATACGCTGGGCCACGGCTTGTCAACACTCCTGTACAACGAGGCTAAAACTATGTTTACAAAGAGTGCAGGTAGTGATAGAAGCCTCAGGAAAGTATACTCGAGAGCTAACTCAGTGACTTCAGCGTTACCAGAGGAGACTGCAAGGAAGTAGCTGGAGAGCCAATAAGGTGTGGAAAGGACGATGAGAACTGACAGGACGAATGCTAAGCAAAGCGTCTCTCCCGTGGCAGAGCCAGCTATATCTTCTTTCCTAGCCCCTATGGCCTGTGCTAAAACCACCATTAAGCCTCCGGTAAACACCGAGGCTAGCGCGTTTATTACGAAGAAAAGGTATGCTGCGAGACCGGTAGCGGCTACGGCTGTCGTTGAGAGCTTTGAAACAGTGATTAATGCGACCAGACTAAGTAAGGAGTCTGAGATGGTACTGATCGTTATCGGGAGAGCCAGGCTGGTTACACTTCTCTCTTCCATTAAGTTCAGGGTATCCTAGCTAATTTAAAAATTTTTAATTTTTCATAGAGTCTGTAAAGAATAACTTCTGTAAAAGTCTTCCGGGTTTTCACGGAGCTCTCTCAATACTCTTGGAAGTACTCTCATCATCCTCGAAGCTGTTACCCCATCGATGCCCTCAAGAGATGCTACGTAGTCTCCAGCATAACCATGAACGAGGACTGCCATACGTGTCGCTTCCCCCACGTCCAGTCCCAAGCCTAGCATCGCTGCTATTACTCCTACAAGAACGTCCCCTGACCCCGCTTTAGCCATCCCCGGGTTTCCAGTCAAATTAACGTAGATCTTACCGCTTGGCGTCCCTACAAGGGTATGTGCACCTTTTAAAACTATGTATGAGTTGAGCTCTCTGCATAGCGTCCTCAAGAAACCAATTCTATCCTCTCTTATCCTTTCAACCGAGATTCCTGTAAGCCGAGACACTTCACCCAGGTGTGGTGTAAGTATTGTAGGAGCTTCTCTCTTTCTGATGAGCTCCAGGGCGCCGGCAACCGCCGTTAAACCGTCACCATCGAGGATTAAGGGCTTCTTGATAAGAGGAACCAGATCCCTGACCAGTCTAAGAGTTTCTTCCTCCGTGGTTAGTCCAGGACCCATTGCTACAATATCTGCCCATTCGGCCAGTTCAAGCAGCCTGTCCTTGTTAGCATATGATATGCTCCCGGATGGGGTCTCAAGTAATGGCTCGTAGACAACCTCGCTCGCCTTTGAACCTAGGTATGGCACTATACTTGATGCCGTTGCAAGCCTAGAGTAGCCGCCTCCAGCCAGGAGGAACGAGTATGCTGAAAAGAGGGGTGCCCCCATGTATCTCCTCGAACCGGCTATAAAGAGAGCCTTCCCGTAATCACCCTTATGCGTGTCTGGTTTTCTCTCAGGAAGCTGAACAGGGTCATTCGTCTCTATAACCAGGGTTTCATCCTCTAGAAGCTCGATTGGATAAGATATCCTTGCAACGTATATCTCACCTGCGTGTTCAGCTCCCGGATATATTAAAAGACCGGGCTTTGGGAGTCCAAAAGTAACCGTATAGTCTGCTTTTACAGCTACTCCCATCACCTGACCTGTATCACCATTCACGCCTGAAGGTATGTCTACGCTCACTACGAGCGACCCGGAACCATTGACGGCGTCTATGACTCGAGCATATAACCCTGAAACGGGTCTATTGAGACCAATGCCGAACAATGCGTCTATCACTACGTCTGCCTGGTGTAATTCCTCTGATAAGCCGCTTATGTCTTCCGCGACATGCTCTACGGGCAGCCCCATTCTCATGATCCTATCAAGGTTTATCCGTGCCAGAGTAGTAATCTTCTCTAAATCTCCAATGATGTATACTTTTACATCCGCTCCTTGAGAGGCAAGATGCCTAGCTGCAACTAATCCGTCGCCTCCATTATTCCCGACCCCCGCCACTACAACAACTCTTAACCCCCTCGCATCTGCAAAACTCTCTATAAGTCGTGCAACGCTGGCGCCCGCGTTTTCCATTAGTATTTCCTGTGAAATTCCGTACTTTGTACTAGCCAGCTCGTCCATCCTCTTTATGTCTTCAACTCGAGCCACCTTCACGGGGCATCAAGCATTAACACTTAACGATGCTTAAAATTACTACACTTGAAGCACGCTATCCAAGGGGGGTTTGATAACAGTGAAAGTGAAACCTAAACCAAGGAGTTTTTCAACTGATCCTGACAGGCTTCGTCTGATCATATAGCCAAGGCTTCTCTTTTTCTAATTCTTCTAGCCATGGGAGGCCATCCTGTGCACCCATCTTTGTAACCTTTAATCCCGCAACTATACTTGCAAGCCGTACCGACTCCACTAAATCCTTTCCATGCATTAAACCATAAGCCAAACCCGCGTTAAACGCATCACCAGCGCCTGTCGTGTCTACGGGTTCCACCCTTACAGCTGGTATGAAATAAGCATCAGTACTTCTAACGACGACTGACCCCCTTGCCCCCAGAGTTATAACTGCTGCTCCTACACCCTTCTCGAGGAGTTTTCTACCAGCCTCCAAGGCAGAATCAACGCCAGATACTTCGATTCCAGTTAGCATGCTCGCTTCAACAGCGTTGGGAGTAAGTACATCTGCATGCTCGAGAACTTTGAACGGGAGGGGTTGAACCGGTGCTGGATTGAGAACTGTCGTGACGCCGTGTCTCTTAGCTATATCTAATGCTGTACTCACTGTCTCAAGGGGGATTTCTAGCTGTGTTAGTAGCACCCTGCTGCCCCTAATAATTTCCTCTGACTTTTCAAGATCAGCCTGGGAAAGCCTGTTATCCGTACCGGGTTCAAAGGCTATCATGTTTTCTCCATCGTCGCTTAAAAGTATGAAGGCGATACCAGTATTCACCTCCTCGTCAATGAAGACGTAGTCTGTTCTGACATTATTTCTGGTGAAATTAGAGATGAGAAAATCCTTGTAGTCCTTACCTATCCTACCTATCATGTATACCTCTATTCCGAGCCTGCCCAGACCAACCGCCTGGTTCGCCCCCTTGCCCCCCGGCTTTATCACGAAGCCCTTACCCTTAACTGTCTCGCCTGGCCTTGGAAGCTTTGGAACTCTTATGTAGAAGTCGACGTGTGTGCTCCCAACGACGCTTGCATGCATAAGATATCAATGACTAGTACGTAATTAAAAGCCTACCCTTGAAAGCTATTACTAATCAATAGTTAGGCATGGAATAAAGTTAAAATTCAGCCTTAGCCCGTTAAGGTGCGTGAAGCATTTAATAATAGACACTGATCCGGGAGTTGATGATGCCCTTACCCTCTTAATGGCTCTTAACAACCCCAATGTTGAGATACTTGCTTTATGCTCTGTGGCCGGCAACGTTCCAGCAGAGAGGGGGGCTAGGAATATTATCCGGTTGCTTGATGCAGTTAAAGCCCCCTCTGACCTTTATAATAAGGTTAGGCAAGGTTCATCCAAGCCCCTTGTCAGGAGGCTTGTCACAGCCGAGTGGGTTCACGGAAAGGACGGCTTGGGAGACGCCGGATTACCAGAAGCCTCCCGTGAGCCCTTGAAGGGTGGGGTTAGGTTTCTTCTCGAAGTATTGGAGTCGGCATCTAAGCGAGAGATATCAATCTTGACACTGGGCCCATTAACAAACATCGCCCTTTTAACAGCTCTAGCCCCCGACGTCACGAGCCGTGTTAAGGAGATTGTGGTTATGGGGGGATGGTTCGCTTTGACGAGCTACTCAAGCGGAAACGCTACGCCTGTCTCGGAATTTAACATATACAATGACCCCGAGGCGGCCCTAATGGTCTTCGAAGCCTTCGGTGATAAGCTCAGAGCCGTTGGCCTAGACGTCACCATGCACCCGGAAACGCTTCTCACCTGGGAACAATGGAGGCAGCTCAAGGAGTCGAAGTCCCAGTTTGCTAGGCTTTCCGCCTTGATAACCGAGAGGGGTTTAAGAGTGTTCGGAGGGGTTTTTGGGCTACACGACCCTCTTGCCTTCACTGCTCTTATTAAACCGGAGCTCTTTGAGTTCTCGACGTACCCTGTAACGGTCTCTCTGGGAGAGGGGGCAACTAGGGGTCAGACAATAGCGGATAAGAGAGGATGGTTAGAGTCGAGTGGCTCTGAGGAGGAGGCCTTCCCCTATATTAAATACCCGAAGATACAGGTTGCATCATCCGTTAAGGCTCGCGAGGCTAGAGACTACATAATACAGGCCCTGTCAACATAAACTCCTGGGATAAATTGAGTTTATTAGAGACGAATATCACATCATAATCGATGCCAGGAGACGCACAATACCATATTAGATGCCGCAAGGGAGACGTTGGAAAATACGTGATACTTCCCGGTGACCCTGGTAGGGTTCCTCTTATTGCTCGTCATCTAGAAAACGCTGTGAAAATTGCACAGAACAGAGAGTATGTAACCTATACGGGGTATTGGAAAGGGATAAGGGTATCTGTTACGAGCACAGGTATCGGTAGCCCGGCTGCTACTATCGCTGTGGAAGAGCTTGCCAATGTTGGGGCAGAGGTATTCATAAGACTAGGTACATGCGGCGGTGTCGAGCCCTCAGTCCACGCGGGAGACATCATAGTAGCACAGGCGGCGGTTCGGGGCGAAGGCGCCTCTAAGGAGTATCTGCCCACAGAGTATCCAGCGGTCGCCGATCACGATGTTGTGGAGGCTCTCCTCAGGTCTTCGAGAAAACTCGGGATACCGGTTAAGACGGGGATTGTGTGGACTCATGATGCTTACTACCGTGGAACCTGGGTTGGCGAGATGCCTCCCCAAGCTCGTAGAGTATATGAGCCTTGGCTTGAGGGGGGTGTTCTTTGTGTGGAGAACGAGGTTAGCGGCATTTACGTGGTGAGCAGGATCCGCAGGAAGAAGGCGGGCGCTGTTTTGCTCTGTATGGGAAACAACCTCGTCGAGACGCCTGAGCAGTTCACCGACACGGATTACCTATCAGGAGTAGAGAGAATGACGCGTTTAGTCTTGGGGGCTATAGAACTTCTTGAAGAGGGGCTCCGATAGTGAAGATTCTCATTAAAGACGCCGACCTTGTAGTAACACAAAACTCTAGAAGAGAGATTCTTCGAGGAGCATCCATCTTCATCGAGAATGACATTATAAAGGCCATAGGAGACTACAAGGATCTGGAGGGCCTAGGCGCGAACACAGAGGTTGATGCGAGAGGACTCGCCGTCATCCCAGGCCTTATCAACCTCCACACGCACTCCACTCAGACGGCAACTAGGGGCTTGCTAGAGGATATCCCATTGATGGCCTGGCTTTACCGCATCGATAAAATCTATGAGTCTATCGACGAGGAGGCAATAGGAGTCGCTTCAAAGCTTTCATTCTTAGAGGGGCTTTTTTGCGGGACAACGACTTTCGTAGATATGGAGCTTAGCTATCGGCCCGTGATTTCCGCTGCTCGTGAAGTAGGTGTAAGGCTCTTCGAGGCTGCAGCTCTAGTAGACACTCAGGAGACCGGTCCAAGCGGGTTTGAGAGGATAAACGATCCAGATGAAATTGTTAAGAAAGTCGTTAGAGACGCCGTAGAATTCAAGGAAGACCCGCTTGTCAAATTAGGTTTAGGCCCTGTCGGCATTCCAAGCAGCAGCCCTGAGCTTCTCAGAATCGCCGCGATCGAGGCTAGAAGGAATGGGCTCTTTGTTCAGACCCACTCATCTGAGAGCCAGGTTAACGAGAAGATAGCCAGGAAGTTGTACGGTTTAAGCGAGACACTCCTTCTAGAGAAAATGGGTGTTCTAGGACCATGGCTTATAATAGTTCACGGCGTAAACTTAACGAGAACAGACATTGATACCCTAGCTAAACATGGTGTAAGTGTAGCCCACTGCCCCACTAGTAATGCTAAGCTAGGTAACGGGGTAGCCCCTGCTTGGCATTTAATCTCGAGAGGCGTGAATCTTGGCCTAGGCACTGATGGGGCATCAAGCAATAATTCCTTGGACTTGTTCCAGGAGATCAAGACGTTTATACTCATGCAGCGGGCCATCCTAAAGGAAACTGTATTATCCGCGCAACAAGCCTTCGATGCAGCGACGATCAACGGTGCCCGTGCATTAAGGATAACAGGTAAAATTGGAAGTATTCAACCTGGCGCCTACGCCGACCTAGTGCTCGTAGACCTGAGGTCTTTGTACCTTCAGCCTTCAACGATGTTTCTTGAAAACCTCGTCTTCTCAGGCGGATGTAAAAGTGTAAAACATGTATTCGTCAACGGTAAACTTCTTGTCAAAGATGGCTTGTTTATAGACCCGACCCTTGTTGATAAAATAATAACGGATTTTGAGGAGGCTTTCGAAAGAATACAGAAAATCGTAGTCTAAATAGCAATGAAGTATTATTGTCTTTAATTACATACTCTACAAATAGGTGTTCCTCATCTAGACTTATGAGGTGAATTTGTTGAGCTATGCAGCTGTTGGAAAGAAAATTAGGCTAGGGAGACTGTTGCCAGACGGTAAGAGCCTGATATTTGCGTTTGACCATGGTGTAGAGCACGGGCCTTCTGACTTCTCGGGAGAGACGATAAATCCCAGGAAGATCCTCGAGAAGATAGTTGACGTTGTTGACGCTATAATGTTGCTACCAGGCATGGCTAACATTACGAGTGATGTATGGGCTGGCAAGGTTCCCTTAATTGTCAAGGTCACGAGCAAGACAAGCCTGAGACCCGAGGACGCGCGACTTCTACAGAGCCCCTTTGGTTGGGTTGAAGACGTCGTAGCTCTTGGAGCTGAGGCTGTAGCGGCCACCGTCTACTGGGGGAGTCACTATGAGGACTCTATGCTCAGACAATGGTTTACCGTGAAGAGAGAAGCTGAGAAATATGGTCTGCCATGCCTACAACTCTCCTATCCTCGGGGGCCAGCGATTAAGAATATGTACGACGTAGAGGTAGTTCGTTACGGTGTCCGTGCGGCTATAGAGAGCGGGGCCGACCTCATAAAGACCTACTATACGGGAAGCACTGAGACGTTCCGCGAAGTTGTGAAGACCGCTGCCGGCATACCCGTACTGATGAGCGGAGGAGCTAAAGCCAAGACTCTCTTGGACTTCTTACATGTCGTCAAGAGCGTGATGGACGCTGGCGGACAGGGAGTAGTGGTTGGTAGAAACATTTTCCAGCATGAAAACCCGAAAGGGGCGGCAAAGGCCATATCAGCAGTCGTTCACGAGGGCCTAGATCCTGAGGAGGCTGTTAAGAAGGCTGGGTAGCCATGTCTCACGAGTACTACGACGCCATAACTGTAGGTCACGTCCTCTTGGACTTACGCTTCAGCGTTGACAGGTTTGCTGCGCCAGATAGAGAAAGCACTATACTTAGCCAGAGCCACGGAGTCGGCGGCAGCGCAGCCAATGTTGCTATAGGGATTCGCAGGCTTGGAGGAAACTCGACGGTCATAGCAAAGGTAGGCTTCGATGACTTTGGTAAAAACGCACTCGAGGATCTTGTCAAGGAGGGAGTGGATGTATCTAACATAAGGATTCAAGCAACAAACGGAAAAACGGGCTTCACTATCGTGATTATTGACTCGTCGGGCCAGATTTTAATGTATGGGCATAAAGGTGTCTCAGAGGAACTCAAGCCAGAGGAGATAAATGCCAAAGTATTTGAGAAAACAAAGCATGTCCACATAGCAAGTTTGCGCGTAGACACCTCGGCAGTAGCAGCTAGATATGCTAAGGAGAAAGGAGCCTTCGTCTCATTCGATCCCGGACGGAGGATTTCAAGGCTTGGCCTTGAAGCCTTGCGACCGGTATTGTCACACGCAGACCTCATACTGCCCAATGAAATCGAGGCTACTGCCATTACAGGTGAGGAAGACTATAAAAAGGCTGCACAGGTCTTGCTCGATACAGGCGTAAGGATAGTAGTAGTGAAAAGAGGGGGAAAAGGCGTCTATGTATCGACGCGAGATGAAGAATTTGAAATCCCCTCATATCTACCGGGAAAAGTAGTTGATACCACGGGTGCAGGAGATGCACTTGCAGCCGGCATAATAATGGGCTTGAAGAGATACCCCCTGCCTGACGCACTTAGGTTTGCTACTGTTGTAGCAGGTATAAAGGTTACAAGGCTTGGATCCCACGAAATACCCTCTCTCGCGGAGGTCGAGGCTGAGCTGAGAAAAATTGGCTTCATTAGCAAGTAACTCTTTTATTTACAGAAGTGTTAGAACTCTCGCGAATCTAATGATCACTAAGGAGGAACTTGTGGTAAAAGCTCGCGAGTTTGCTCTTGACGAGTTATTCGATTCCATCCTTTATCTAGAGATGTCGAAGAGGGAGAAGAAACCTGAGAATAAGCAGTTACTCATGAAGATGTCCGAGCAAGAGAGAGCGCACTATGAGTTTTGGAAGCTTTTTTCAGGTGAAGTACGGCTCACAACACGTGACTTTGCAAGACTTAGACTTTTCATCCTCCTTTCTAGGGTGCTGGGTAAGGTCTTCACAATAAAGTATCTTGAGCGACATGAGGGAAAAGTAGTCGCCGAGTATCGGGGAATACTGGAATCCGGCGCTTTAGAGGAGGATAAGAAAGTTATCCTCGAGAAAATAATTGAAGACGAGGTTGAACATGAGACGTCCCTCACAAACCAGCTCGAAGAGTTTGCAGTGAAGCATTTAGGCGCTATAGCGTTAGGTATGAGCGACGCCATAATCGAGCTCTCAGGTGTTCATGCGGGCTTCCTAGGCTATACAGCTTCCTCCGTTACAACAGGTATTGCTGGACTAATAGTTGGAGTGAGCGCCTCAATGTCTATGTCAGCCGCGGCATACCTCCAGTCAAAACAGGAAAAAGGTAAATCCCCAGGTACCACAGCCATCGTCACAGGCCTCATGTATATGCTCACTGTGATCCTCCTGACAGCCCCATTCCTAGCTGGGCTCCCACTCCTCCATGCCCTCGTCTTGTCACTCATACTAGCCTTCATTGTCCTCGCAATATTCTCATTTTACAGCGCTGTAATAATGGACCGCGCCTTCCTGAGAGACTACGTTGAGAACATAGGAATCATATTCCTTGTCGTAGCTATAGGTTACTTTTTTGGAGAATGGGTTAAGGGGGTTACCGGAGTTCTCCCCTAGCAATAAGATGCCAAGTTAAGTATCTCTCTAAGCACACACTATAGTATGGTAGAGTATGGGCCAAATAAAAGGTAAAAAGATCTTTGTAGAGAATTCGGCGAATATTTTAGGAATGAATTATACCTCTACAACAAGATCTTTTAGATCTTTTCTAGGCCTCTTAGGAGGAGACTCAGCTGGGAAACCTACTGGGAATATAGCGATAGGATATAGATTGTCAGGAACATCTAATATCTCTCTTATCTCCTCTACGTTCTCAAGCGTATATATCCAAACTGTAGCTAAGCCAACACAATGCAACGCTAGCCACAAGTATGTTGCTACTATTGAGCCATCCACGATATGCGAAACAGGCGATATACTCGCGTCTGAGAAAACCACTACCACAACTGGAGCGTTTAGAATAGGCTTCGACCATCTATGAAGCTCTGCGAGTCTTGTTATTTTAGACCGATCTCGCACGAGGTAAAAGCGCCAAGGCTGCCTATTGTGGGCGCTTGGGGCAAACCTTGCTATCTCGAAAGCCTTCCAAAGTAGATCATCAGGGACTTGCTCCTGCATGAATTTTCTAATGCTTCGTCTACTGGTTAAAAAGTCGGCACAAGACATAACAGTTACCCGATATATTCCTTATTATATATATTTTTGTCATACATGCCGTAGAGCCTCGCTACTCTCAGAAAAGAACGTGTACATGGTAATAGCAAGGATGCCTCAGGTAGACTGAAAGATGTAGAATCTAATGGACAGATAATATATTGATGACTTAAATTATAAACTGCGGTGATCCAAGGAGTGTGTAGCCGCGAATATCCTCTATATGCAATCGCGGGTGTTAGTGCCGTGTTACTCAGGGAGAACAAACTCCTATTGGTTAAGAGAGGGGGCCAGCCCGGCGAGGGGTTCTGGGCTCTCCCAGGGGGCGCTGTTGAGGCTGGGGAGGGTATAATCGAGGCTGCTAGCAGAGAGCTTTATGAGGAAACAGGACTAAAGGGTAGACCCGTCGGTGTGTCTTTCGTCGCAAACATAGTAGTCAAAAAGGAGGCTCGGGTATGGTTTCATTATGTTCTACTGGGAGTTCTCTTCGACCCTGAAAGCATATCTGGTGAGTTGAAGCCAGGCGGGGATGCTCTTGACGCTAAATGGCTTGAATTAGAGGAGATAGTCACGCGAAACGACGTGGCTAAATCGACAAGATTCCTGGCGAGACTAGTGCAGGAAAACAAGTTACGATGGGTACCCATCCATGAGCAACAAAGCTAAATACTAGGCAGGCTAAGATTTTATAGTATGCTTGGAAAAAACCCTCTTGAAATCCCTAGTGGTAAACGTTTCTCGAAAGATGAGCTTGCACAGGCAATCCGACTGGCTATTATTGCAGAGTTGGACGCAATAAACCTGTATGTACAGCTTGCCAATGCAGCTGAGGATCCACTTGTCAAGAAAGTTTTCATGGACGTTGCCCGCGAGGAGAAGACCCACGTGGGAGAGTTCCTAGCCCTCTTGAAGACTCTAGATCCAGAGCAGGTTGGAGAGCTTGAGAAAGGGGCTCGGGAAGTAGCAGAACTTGCCGAGGAGAAATAACGGATCGTTATCCTTCTTTTTTCCTTACCATGACCTTTGTAGAATTAAACGTGGGACCACCTCCTAACCTCTGAACCTCCGTTCCAACGAGGACATTTTGAGCTACACCGTTCAGTCCTATAAGTTCTCTAGGGGACCATAAGACTCCCCGTGGGACGTCCTGAGTGATATGTACCCGCAACTCGACAACGCCATGATTATTGTAGACTTCGATGGTTTCTCCTTCAGAGATTCCAAGCTCTAGAGCGTCATGCTCATTCATGTGGACTATGCCCGGAATAGCCCCATATACGTCCCGGAACTGGGTATGCGTGTAGAGTGGATGCGCACTGTTAAGCAGGACAAAACCCTCCTGTTTCTCAATTACCCGTGGTAGTGGATCAAAACCTTTTTCCTCTGCTGTTTTAGAATAGAACTCTATCCTGCCGCTTGGTGTCTGATATTCGCTTAGAGGCCTGTACTTCAATGTGAGCACGGCACCCTTAAAAAGCTCATCTATGCTTCCCTCTATGGCTTCCTCCAATGCTAGCCTTAAAGCTTCATTACGATCTACGCAAACATCTCTATCGACCCCCAGCTTCTCGGAAAGCCTGCAAGTCAGCCACACCTCGTCCCGTGATTCTCCTAACGGTTCAAGAACACTTCGAGAGAGCATTATGTAGTTGTGGGCGTATGGGATAACAACGTCGGTTTTCTCATAGAAAGTTGGGGCCGGTAGAACCACGTCGGCTGCTCTTGCAGTCTCGGTCCAGTGTGTCTCATGTACTACAACAAAAACATCCTCTCGCATGAATCCCCGTAGAAGCTTATCGGGTCGCGGTAAGGTTAGGAGGGGGTTCGAGTTGTAAATGAATATGAAATTGAATTCACCTTTCTCAATGAGGTCAGCTAGGGCTACCTGGCTGACAGTTCTAGAGGGCTGAAACCTGTCCTCGAGGCTTATCTTTGCCGTGTTGACAAAGAAGCCTTTACTGTTAGAGTAATAGAAACCCCTATGCACTCCAACCAAAGCCGGGAGAAGCGCGACTGCCCTGACAATATCGGCCCCTGCTACACGCTTCTGAACCCCGAAGCCTATGAGCGTTATACTCGGCTTTAAACTAGCATAAAGTTCAGCGAGTCTCTTAACACTATAAACATCTACTCCGGTTATGCTCTCGACCCTATCAGGTGTCCATTTCAAGACTTCTTCTCTATAAGCTTCGAATCCTTCACCATACCTTTCTATAAAGTCATAGTCCAGGAGCTCTCCCGTGATTAGGTGGTAAGCAACACCGTAGGCCAGTGCAACATCGCTTCCGGGCCGTGGACTGATCCAAAAGTCACTACGTTTAGCAGTTTCACTCCTTCTTGGATCAACGGAAACTATGAACGAGCCATTCTCTCTCGCATCTAAGGCTAGCCTCCATATGTGTGGTGCGCTGACCGCGGCATTGAAACCCCAGAAAATCAACAACTTTGATGAGGGTATATCGGTTGGGAGCCTTCCATAGCTTAACCCATAATGTAGTGAGAGAGCATCGTGCCCGCTCTTACTGCATATGCTCCAGTCAGTCCTTGCAGCTCCCAGCCTGTTCCATAGCCTCAAAGGGTAATACATGGTTAGAAGACCCATGTTGCCTGCATATTCAATATGTAGGATTCTGCCTGGACCATGAGCCCTCAATGTGTCACTAAGTTTTTCAGCTACAAGATTTAAAGCCGTCTCCCAATCAATACGTATAAAATCGCTTGTCTTGCCGTTAAGCCTCGCGTAGGGGTATAAAACCCTGTCCTTCGAGAATACTCTTTTTCTGTCCTCGTTTCCACGCGGGCATAGGAACCCACCTGTTACAGGATTAAGGGTACTACCCCGGGATTTGAGGCTTAAGGGTTCAACCTCTATGAAGCACGTATCATAACAGTCGCGGGGGCAGACAAGCCTGAGTTTTTCACTCACGAAAAAACAGTATTAGCTGTTAGGTATATGAATAAGTTGTTAAGTTGGTCAATGCCAGAATATGAATATTAATATCCTTCTTCGTTCCTCTAACTCGGAGACTCACGCTTTTTTCTCATAGCAGATATTCTCGTCGTTTTTTCCCATGGTTCAATGTCCCCGGGAACCACGTAGAACAGAGGGTGGGTTTCTATTCTATTAATTCGACGTATCGCCTCGTATCTAGATGGATCTCGCTCCTTGAGCTTTCTAAGCAGATGATTAAACTCAAAGATAATCTGTCCCTCAGTCACCGGAAGCCTTAGGCTCAGATCATATCTGATAATCTTATCCTTGTTAAAGCTGTACCCCCTTTTTACACCCTCGTCGTAGACGTGATACAAGTATGTACCGATGTACAGTACCGGATCACTTGTAGCCCTGAATCTCTCAAGCTGGGGATGGGACGTGTAACCCTTGGTTAGCCCTTCGAGGACTTTCTGTGCTAGAAGCGCTTCGCGCCAAAGGCCTAGGAGCCCATACCTGTCAAGGTATCTGGGATGTATGGACCACAACCTCACACTTTTAAGAAATAGGCACAGCTTTTTAGACTCTTGCTTGAATATACTATTCTAAGTTTTTCTCAGGCGTTGATGACACGTCAATGATGAGTGGTAAGAGTCGAAAAAGCTAAAAATCTCTTCTTGAATATATAAATGGATAAATATGAGGTGCGCCATTTGTGGACAAGAAGCAGAAAGTCTTCTCTGGGCTACACACAAGGAACTAGGGGGAGTATGGGTTTGCAGGAAGTGCTGGGAGAAGTTATTCGAGTCTAATCTTATTGTCCCTGGGTCCGGAGAGTCAGGCTGTGCTTGCTCATAACTTCCACTGCCTCGTCTAGCCGCTCTCTATTTTTCCTAAAATTTTTCTCTCCGAAAAAGGGATAAGGGCTTTTCAAAACCTAAGCTGCTTGTAGAAGTGAGCTATGCTGGTCGGGAGACACTTGTCTGTTTCCTTCTTATATACACTGTTATGCCGGCTATTACTAGGGCTGCCAGGGTTATTATCAGCAGTGCTGTAGACGGGGTTATGAGAAGCTTTGGCTCAGCTTGTATGGGAGCTGTAGTCGTTGGAACAGGTACTTGTTGAGTCGCATTGACGGGAACAGTCGTTTGGGAGATATTTACAGAGCTTGAAGGCTGGGAGGCTTGCGGGGTAGCCGTAACGGGCGGCGTTGCATTAGAGGTTGTCTGGGGCGTAGATGGAGCTTGGCTGGGCTTGGAGGACTGTGAAGGCGGTGGCGGGGGTGGATTCAAAGTTTGGAGTGCTTCTGTAGATGACTTTGGAATCCCTGTGAGACCATAGTTGGCTAGGATCGGGCTCTGCTGGGAGCTTACGACAGTGGCATGTATGGGGTCTGTTGTGACGTAGTAAGCGTAGAAGAGGGTGGCGTTTGTTTCGAGTTTGTTTTGAAGCTTGGTATTGATGTTTACAATGATTGTTTTATTTGCCGGGGCTAGGAGAACCACGTATAAAATTCTATCTCCAACAGTGTACTTTAATCTGACAGGTACCGTTGCTGGTCGGCCGTACACGTCGATCTTACGGTTTTCTACTAAATATGCAGTGGAATTTAAGACCTTGAGGCTTAAACTTCCCCTAGGGATGGAGACGGGTGTATAGGAATACGTCCCATTTGGATAGAGAACCATCACCAGATAATGGTAGTCTGAGACACATGAGGCATTTCCCCTACAATCGCTAACAGGGTAAAGGGGTGCCCCGGCAGAACCGGCTATGATCCAGTGGGTCCCGTTAAAACTTTGCGAAGCCCAGCCGTGCCAATGCGCTTGAACAGCGATTGCCGGCCAGCCATACATGTTCATGAACTTGTGAAGAGAAGCATTGTGCTCGGGCTTTATATTGTGGTTCACGTCTGGGTAAGCTGGCCTGTGAAAAACTAGAATGATCTTCCTACCGTCCAAGCCACTATAAGTCCGGTTGAGAGCTTGCTCCCAACGCTTGACATCCGCCTCAGTGTTTAACAGGGCTATCCTCCAGCCTGGGATATCGTCTCTAATAGCGTCTAGAGGACCTATATATTGTGACCAGTACTTCCAGCCGTCGGGATATACTACCTCGTGATTACCCATGATAAACCACGTGTTCTCAAGCCTCGTAGAGTTTATGATCTCGTAGAAGACTCTGTACTGTGACTCATACCCGTATCCGACATGATCACCGAGCCCTATGACCGCTATGGGGTAAATCGCGTTGATCTCATTTATAGCATGATAGAATACTTCTGGCGGGTAGTCTGCCAGGTAGTCAATTGGTCTATTATCCCCGAAGAATACGATTGGATACCAGGGCAAGTTAACAGGTATCGGCTTGGCTCTCAAATCGGTAAGAGTCGATGTAGGCGCGGCAGATATGGACACGCCTAGAAGTAATACGCTCATCAAGAATGCATAGGCCTCTATTTTTTTCATCCTATTCAGGTTTAAACGCTAGCGGAGCGTGCATAAATATTTTAGTGTAGCCACTACTTTTAGACGGCCTTTGCGAGAGGGGCAGCAGTCGAGTTCTTATATGAGGTGCTTTTGCCAAAAAAGCACGCAGCAATACCTGTAATCGTTGTCCTTGGCGAGTACCAAATAGCTACAACGTACCTTCGAGTCCCCAGTGGAAATACAGAGATTACTTGTCGGGATGCTTGCCACGCGCTCGCCGGCCTTCTACCCCCGTTTTCACCCTGAGGATGACCTGGAGGCAATAGAAAACGCTGCTTTTCATAAAATCAAGGCTTGTGATTGTTACCTCATTAAGCTAGCGAAAAGTCTAGGAAATAGAATAATCTACACAATAGACGAGTCATTGAGGTCTATGCTGGATATAACGGTGATAAATCCCTTCCCTGGTGATCTCGTCAAAGGTTACTACGCCTACCTCAAGAGCATGCTAAGCTAGAGGGAGAAGAGGTAGAATATTCCTGGAATCTTCGCAGCGGAAAGATAAGTGTAGCAGAAAATTAAGCGTGAAAATCTTGCATTAAGAGAGATCTCACACTGCAATATTATGGTGTTTTAGTATATATGCCTGGCAATCTCAGTATAGACTTCCTTCGCATACAGCCTGACAAGTCTTTCCTCAAGGTTTCTTTCTACTCCTAAAGCCTTCACCTTGACGAGGCCTCTTATATACTCGTATGCGGAGATCATAATGCTTAGATTCCAGTAAAGGGCCTTCGTAACAGCTATGCTTTCTCGCGGAGTCGAGCATAGCTTTAAAAGTTCCCTGTTAAAAGCGCCCATGGTCTCTACCATGAGATCCTCACTAACACCGTTTCTCACATGTGCAAGAGAGATTCTTGCAACGAGTAGGGCGTGTTTTTCATCAAAGTTTCCTGTGAATACAGATTCTAGCCAGTATTTGAAGAGGGCCACGGCTCTTTCCTGGCTAAGGCCTGACTGTTTAATACACTCTTGTCCCTGGGGGTCATTCAACAAGGAAGTAGCCGCTTGTGTGATGACGGCCTCAAATGTGGGCGAAACACGGTCCTTCATTTGATGCAGGAGCTCTACATCGTTGTCAGTGATCCCTAGGAAATTTCTTGCAAGCCGTGAAAAATCGCCTATTTTTGAAACAAGATCATCATTATATTTATTCATGTAGAGCTGACACCTCGTTTTTGTTTATTTGATAATAATAATCTGCTCGAATCATGATATTTATCTTATTCTGTTAAAAAATGAGTATAATATAAAGAGTGCAAAGCGGATATCCTCTTCAACCCATTGTTGATGGAATCTATGCGTCCTATAACGGGATCTTCCTGCTAGGACTTAGATGGAACGAGGCCTCATTGATATGATTAATGAAGTTAAAAACGACGAGTCTCGCTTTTTACAT
>NZ_JBMFLX010000021.1:0-22294 GCF_049970975.1 Infirmifilum sp.
GCGATTATCTCGAATTTTTCAGACCTTCCTATGACAATTATTGATCCCAGAGAGACTAGGAAGGCGAGAGCCGCTAACTGGGTTATAGGTATGCCCTGGAAGCCGACCATGCTTGCAGCGGTGGAGACGAAGAAGCTGTATGTCATGATGCCTCCCTTAGCGCATCTACCCGTTATGGGGTCGCACTGGAGAACCTCTGTCTCCACTGTGCCTGAGCCTGAGTTTATGAGGCCAAACTTGTCGTAGCTTAGAGTCGCATTGATTACCACCTTTACCGGGATCCCTTGGACTCTACCCGTCGTGGCGAGCCTTACGTCGACAGTCCTGCCCATATATTGGTTGTTGTAGACTAGGTTTGCGGCGTTAAGCCTGTTGAAAACTACTCTAACCTCGCTGGTCGATATAGGTGTGTAGTCGAGTTTCCCGTTGTTAAGCTGTACGATTACGCTCTCGTTCACGTAGCCGGCTTGGCACCCTGAAGGCGTCGTGCAAGAGGCAGCACTTATGTCTAGGATCTTGTTTACACCACCCGTGGTTGCTCCGACGAGGGCCGAGTATAGTGCCCCAGCAGCAGTTAGGCCTATGAGGAGGACTAGTATTGCCTTTGATAGTGTCCCCAGGCCTGGCTTCACGAAGAAGACGTTGAAGAAGAACCTTTTCATCGACGCGTAGACTCGGAGCATACCAAGCCTCTCATAGTCTAGGACGATCGGCAGTAACGCTATGCCTCCTATGAAGCCACCGGCGTGGGCGAAAACCGCTACCCCGAGGCTTGCTCCAAGGTAGCCTTGAACTATCTGTGTCGCGAACCAGAAGAGAATGTAGGCCGCGGCACGCGTAGTGAAGCAGAAAGGTATGAAGAAGTAGAAGAAGCACATGGTCAGCCTCGTGCCTGGGAACAGTAGGAGATAAGCCCCTAAAACACCGCTTATAGCACCGCTCGCCCCCAGGGCGGGAATAAACGCGGAGGAAGCGCCTTCGACCGGTATGAAGGCTGTATGAAATATTGTGGCTAGAATGCCGCTTAGGAAGTATAATGCTAGGAAGCGTCTGGCCCCTGTCGCGACTTCAACTTGCTTACCGAACGTGTAGAGGTAGAGCATGTTGAAGAAGATGTGAGCTAGGTTTGCGTGCAAAAACATTGAGGTGAAGATACGGTAGAAGGCTTCTGGCTTCATGATGAAGGCTGGGACAAACGCGAATGCCTGTACCCACACATCCTCCACGGCGAGGAAGCCGTTGTTAATCGACGTGAGAAGGTAAATCACGACGTTTGCGACTACAAGCCCGATTGTGGCGATGGGTCTAACGTGCTCGATTTCCTCGTAGTGTGGATAGGCTATACCCATGTGTCCCGATATAGAATCATGTAAGACATTATATAAATGATAGCCTTTCAAGCGATAAAGTATTTTCTTGCTTGAATCGCTGTAATCTATTCTACTAAAAAGGTAAAATCCTAGATATCTTCTCAATAGCCTTCAAGCCTGAACCTGTCAGGGGTACTAAGACACTATCACCGCCTGAAAGCTTACCTGTCTCGATCAGCCTTTTCAATGCAGGATACACTGTAGCACTTGTCGGCTCTACGAAGAGCCCCAGCTTGGCTAGGGATTTCACACCCACTACTATCTCATCGTTTCGTACCAGAAGTACATCGCCCCTTGAGAGCTTAATGCTCTCGACTATTTCTCGGAGTCTCGGAGGACTTTTTACAGCCACGCCGTCAGCTAGAACCTCATCCTCTCTAAACTCGGGAGGCCTACCATGGAAAGCCTCGTAGACGGGAGTATTTGAAGCGGCTTGAACCCCGTATAATCTCGGGAGAGAGTCTAGGAGCCCCTGGGCATAGAGCCTCTGGAATCCCCAGGCCAGGCCTAGTATAATGCCTCCGCTGCCGACAGGTGCTATTACAGCGTCGGGTGCACCGTACTCCTCAAAGAACTCATATGCTATCGTGGTGTTCGCCTCCGGGAAGAAGGGGCTCCACAAATGACTAGCGTAATAACCCTTACCTAGTTCCCTGAGAGCCCGCCTGGTAGCCTCTTCTCGTCCACCCTCAACCTCGACAAGCTCAGCACCATATGCCTTTATCTGCGTCTTCTTACCTATAGGCGCTCTGGCTGGAGTGTATACTCTACATTTGATGCCCGCCGCTGAGGCATACGCTGATAGAGATGCTCCCGCGTTCCCAGAGCTATCGATGACGATCTCCCGTACCCCCCAGGCTTTCAGATTGCTTATGGCTAGGCTTGAGCCTCTATCCTTGAAGGAGCCCGTGGGGTTCATGAACTCGAGTTTAAAGTGGACGTTCACCCCGTTGATTCGCGTTTTAACTACGGGTGTCCCGCCTTCACCTAGGCTAACGGGTTCAACGCCTTCAGGTAGGGGCAAGGATAACTTGTAACGCCACATCCCTTTAACTCCTTCGAGGGGTTTGAATGAAAAGTGTCCTTCGATGAGTAGGGGCGAGCCACAAATGCAGGACCAGATTGGCTCGTTGAGAGGATATTCGCGTCCACAGGAGGGACATTTTAGGCGGAAGGACGCCACGATTTAAACGTGTTTCGAGGATATATCACCTTATCTCTTACCCTCTAATGAGAAGATATTATCCTAGCATGTCGAAAAGTTCGCATAGGCTCATGAGGTCTCTCCCAAGGTTTAAGACCTTCAGCGATGGGAATGCCTTGGAGACCCTCTCACATATCGCTGGGTTATCGTCGACGAAGACCGCTTCCTCAGGCTTCACATTGAGGGCTCCGAGTATTTTACGGATCATCTTATCCTTGAATGGGTGGGGCTCTATGACAATGACTTTGAAGTAATCGCTTAAGCCGAAAGCCTCCAGAGCCGACATTCCTTTTTCGGGGTAGTTCCAGCTCGCGACGGCTAAAAGTACACCTTTTACCCTTGCATCCTCCAATAATTTTCTTGCGCATGGGTTCAACTTTATGACTTCACCGTTCGAATCAACAAGCTCCTCATCGGAAACACGTCTGTAAGGGGGGCTAGTCGTCGAGATATCGGGGTGGCTCCACAGCGTCCTGTCTAGGTCAAGTATAAGTAGCCTCACGTTTTGTTCCAGGGTTAGAGGGTATTTATTTGTTATAGGAAAAGGCTTCAGCTTTGTAATCCTCATCACATCTCAGTTCGTCTCTTCTTCATCCTTAAATCTAACAACTCAGTGGAAACCTATATTTCTTCCTACATGCCCGTGCCCCTCGCCCCGTAACACTGTAAGGGTTTAGCCAATACGACATAATTTCTGCCTGAGAAGAGCGCTACGCCTACTGGCCTGTATCCTCTCCTAGAATAGAACCTCAAGGCTCTGTTCTCGACATCGACGTCCAATAAAATCCAATCTTTACCCATTTTCTTACAGATTACTTCGACGCCTCTGAGTGATGAGGAGCCGTACCCTTTACCGGGAATTAAGGAGGCTAGGAAAACCAGGTGGCATGAATTCTCAAATCTCTTTAGCAAGCCTCGATACCTTACACTCTCTCCAAGCCAGCCCACGACTTCTAGGAGAAGGCTTAGGGAAATGCTTCTCAGGAGGCTTGTAAGAGCTTCCCTGCTAATGCCTGAGGCTGTATTAGAATTGTCGTGGAGGATGGCAACGGATAATACGCGCCCGGCTTTAACGACACATATGGCTCGAAAGAGTCTAGAACGAGTTAACAATTCAATAGCGTAAAAGAACTCTAGGAGCTTTGCCTTGTCCCTGAATAACCTCTTAAATAGCGGATCGTTCTTAAACGCCCAGTAGAGAACACGGTGCGAGCCGGTGCAGGAGCTAGAGAGGCTTGCCACGCTATATTTTTTAGGGAAAACGCTATAAATACTTACGTGAGAGTTGCTCTACACCAGTTTTCCGTCAAAGCCGGTAAGGAAGAGAACTTGAAGAGGACGCTAAGCCTTATAGAGTCATTTGATGCCGACCTACATGTATTCCCTGAGTACCTCATGGGCGTTGGAGAAAGAGGAGTTACACGTGACTATGTCCATGCAAATGCCGAGCCACTTGATGGCCCTTTTAACTCCAGGATACTGGAGAAGAGCAGGGAGTTAGGTGTCGCAGTTGTATTCACTTCTTTTACCCGTGAGGAAGGCGGGACCTATAACGCTGCAATCTTAGCCGAGCAGGGGGTAATCAGATCTATTTACAGGAAAATTCACTTGTTCGATGCTTTTGGGTATCGGGAGTCCGAGGTATTCTCGCACGGGAGTTCACTTGCCCTTGCACAGGTTGGACAATTCAATATAGGGCTCGCTGTTTGCTTCGACCTCAGGTTCCCTGAACTCTTCAGGGCACTCGCGCTTAAAGGGGCAAATCTGATAGTTGTTCCTTCGGCTTGGTATAGGGGCGCCTATAAGGTTGAGCAGTGGTGGACCCTAACTGCTTCACGCGCCCATGAGAACACTCTCTTTCTGGTAGCCGTGAACCAGACTGGTGAGCTCTTCACGGGCCACAGTACAGTTGTGAGCCCCATGGGCCATAGGCTTCTCGATCTGGGAGAGGAGGAGAAAAGCATCATCGTAGATATAGATCCATCCGAGGTTGAGGAGGCCCGGGAAAGAGTCCCCGTGCTAAGGCTTCTGAGACGAGATCTTTACGTCGAGTGGTATAGTAATCTAACAGGGGGCTAGCCGAGAAAACGCTTCACGACGCCAGGCACCTCCCTGAGCGAGCCGACGACCGCTATCCTGAGTTTCTCGTCTATAACTATTTCTCTCCTCCCCCAGTCCACTAGGATGGCTGCAAGCCCAGCGTTGAGTGCTCCTGCGAGGTCTTCCTGGGGGCTGTCTCCGACGTGAACGCAACTACCCGTCTCGACCCTTAGGGCCTGGAGCATTTCCCTGAAAGGCTTAGCGTCGGGTTTAAGGGATTTAGCCTCGTCCGCGTATACCTGTACCTTAAAGTATTTGCCGAGACCTGCTTTATCGAGGAGTATCCTCGTAACATAGCCTGGCCAGAATATGACGTTGCTTGTAACGGCTAGCTGATAACCATTGCTGTCAAGCTCCTCAACGGTTTCGATAGCTCCATCAAGTAACAGTTGCTTAGGGTCGACCGTATTTGCGGCCCTCGCGGTAGCCCAGTATAGTTCATACTTGGTGAGGCCGGGAAGGGACTCAAGGAATATGCTTGTTGAGCTCGAGATTACATCCTCCCCAATGATTGCGCCACGCCGCCGGGCATTCTTCACAGCTGTATAAGCCCTCTTGATGGATGAAAACGCCTCGTTCTCTTGCCTACCGCTGAGCTCTGAGAGAGCCTTTGCTATCTCTTTGTAGAAAACATCCACGTTCAGGAGGGTCGACCAGACATCGAAGCTTACTCCCTTCACGATGCTTCATCATAGCTGGGGGTAAATTAATATTGCATAGATACGTCTTGCCGGTGCGTAATGCGAGTACGTTAACCATATAACGGGAAAGCCCGAGTAAAAGCCCATGAATCCAAGAGGAATTATCTTGTTTCTAGCCGGATTTTTCCTGGGTATTCTGGCATCGCTATTATTAGCACCATTCCTAAGCACACAACTCCAACAATCCGGTTCTAGACTTTCTACTCCCATAGTATACACGACGCGAAGCACCGTCACTCCGGAGACACCGCTCGCTTCTCCGGCGCTAACCGTCTCAAAGGCCTCGTCCACGCTCCCAACATCAGCCCTTATTGAGGGTCAGCGAAACATGAGCTATATTGTCTATATGAGCTTGAGTGTTCAGGACGTGAAGAGTACGGTGCAGAGTATCACTGTCATCGCGGCAAAACTGGGAGGATACGTATCTTCAACTGACTTCAGCGAGGAGTCGGGTCAAAGGGCTAGCGTTACGATCAAGGTGCCCGCGCAAATCTATAAAGAGGCCGTCAAAGAGATATCTTCATTAGGAAGACTTGATAAGCTTCAGGAGAACGCAATTGATGTAACCGACCAATGGGTAGACCTCAACGCAAGGCTTAGGAATCTAAAGGCTGAGGAGGACAGACTCCTCCAATTATTGGAGAGGGCGACCAGCATCTCAGACATGATTCAGATAGAGGATAGACTTTCAAGTTTGAGGTATCAGATAGAGTTCTACGAGGCACAGCTGAAAAACCTTGAAAGATCTATTACATACGCTACGATCAATATTTCTATATCTCCAAGTCAGAAGCCCCTAGAATGGCCCAGCATCAACCCGACTGCTTGGATACGGGACGGGGTGTCCTTAGCCCTAAACGTTATCTCAATGATCATTATTGCATTGATAGGCCTAACGCCCATTATAGCCCTTGTCGGCGCATCCTGGATTGTCTACACCCGCCTCCTGCGGAGAAAAATACCCCAGCTCAAAGTGAAATCCGGGGAGTAAAATTCTCCTAATCCGAGAGCTCCTTCCTCCCTGCTACAATAAAATAGTCCTTGAAAATCCTCAGGTCAACGACCTTGTACAGTTGTGAAAATTCTTTTTTGAACTCGTCAATATGGCCTTCAAGAGAAAGACCCGGTTCAGGTCGTAATCTAGAAGAGGAAGTCCACTCTACGACAATTATATAGCCTCCCTCCCTTAAAACCCGTCTCGCCTCGGCCAACACGGATTTCACTTCTGGTATACTTTCAATGATGAAGGCGTATAAGATCAACTTCAGCGACGACTCCCTGATAGGAAGAGCTGAGAGATCCCCGTTCATGATGTCGACCGACAAGGACCCGGCTGGCTCGAAAAATGTCGTCTCGGGAAAAGCAGGCTGTATGTTCACGAGGCACCTCTCCGCGGTGGTGGATTCAAGTAGAGCTCTTGTAGCCTCCTTTAGCCCCGAACTCGAGAATACAACACATGAGGCGCCTGACCTTTCCACAATACTTGTGTATATATCACGGATCTGGTCCCTGAGTAGCTTAGTGGACACCACGTGCACCTGTTTGATGTCTTGAAGATTGAAAGAGAGATTATTTATAAGCTTTAATGAGGCCCTATTCAACTTTTTTATATCGTGTTATTACCAGGTACCCCTATATCTAAAATTGATAGTTAAGAGAGACTTTTCCTATAAAGCTTCGGATTTCATAAAAACATATATCTGCCAGCCTCAATGACTATCAAATGGCTTATCCCGAGGTTTTACAAATAGAGCCCACCAACGTGTGTAACCTCTCATGCATCATGTGTGTGAGGAGAACCTGGGGTCAACAAAGGTTTGGTCACATGGACCTTTCTCTGTATAAGAAAGTTATCGACGAATCCGTGGGGAAAGTGCGGAGAATTGCCCTTTACGGCTTTGGCGAGCCCCTAGCACACCCTCTCTTCCCAGACTTTGTGCGGTACGCTAGGACGCGGTTAGGCGACAACGTCTTCCTCCACTTTGTCACAAATGGAACGCTTTTTGACCCGGAGAGGGCTAGGAACATCTTCGAGGCGGGAGTTGATCAGGTGGCTTTCAGCATAGACGCCCCCGAGCTCGGAACGCTTTCAAGGATTCGGATAGGTTCACAACAGTACAGCGTTCTGGATAACCTCGAGTCAGCGGCTAGGCTCAAGGGCGAGTATGGATCTAAGCTTGGAATAGCTACGGTGCTTATGAAGAGCAACTATAGGCTTCTCCCAAGGCTAGTTGAGAAGGCTGTCCAGCTAGAGCTCGACTTCGTAGTGGTATCACACGTTGTGCCATATCACCCAATGCTTGTCGGCGAGGCTGTTTATACAACAGCTAGCCGTGAAGCCGTAGA
Organism: Infirmifilum sp.; assembly: GCF_049970975.1. Lineage (NCBI taxonomy): Archaea > Thermoproteati > Thermoproteota > Thermoprotei > Thermofilales > Thermofilaceae > Infirmifilum > Infirmifilum sp. The sequence continues at coordinate 7,722 of NZ_JBMFLX010000021.1, forward strand.
GTTTTACAAGTCTACAGGAGGGAGGATAGACGCGTTGGCCAAGGAAGCCATATATGATGCCATGCTTACCCACCACAAACTGGTCTCTTCTGGGAAGCAGCAGCTCTACATTCAGCTTGTCGAGAAGATATTCGAGAAGGGGTATAGTGTAAACGCGGATATAGCTAGAGATGCTGTGGCACGTGAGAGCATCTTGAGGGACGTTGAACTCTATTTAGAGGCTGCCAGGGAGATCGCTCGAAATGCAGGAATAGAGATCCGTCTGCCCAGCGTGTACGCTGATTCACTGCAACGGAGCTGCCCCTACATCGATGAAAAGGCCACAATGATCTTGCAGGACGGTAGTGTAACCCCGTGCATGGATCTAGCATACGAACACCCCGCCTACACTAACCTTCACTCTAAAATTATAAAGGCGGTACGCTTCGGCAACGTCGCTGAGGAAAGCCTAGAGGAAATATGGAACAAACCCGAATACGTCAAGTTTAGAAAAACCCGTGAGAACCTCTCGAAGGGTGTGCCTTGGTGCGGTGACTGCCCCTTCGCTACGAAGAGGTGCTGGTATACTGAGAGCAACCAGTATGATTGTTATGGGAACGACGTGGGCTGCAATGAGTGTATCTATAGTGCAGGGCTAGCCCACTGCATCCTCTAAGGTACTACAAAACAAGTCTGTACAGTTATCACGCCGCTTACTTTTCGCAGGCGGGAGACAAGCTCCTTTATTCTTTTCCCCTCGCCCACAACTGTTGTTATTTCCACACATTTCTCCTCCGAAAGATGAATGTGTGTGGTCCCTCTAACAATATCATTGAAGTCGTGCTGGGCATCGGTAACCGCGTAAACCGTCTCCCCCTTCGAGTGATCATATATTAACACCAGGCTGCCAGCATAGAACTTGTTGTCCTCGAGCTCCTGTCCTCGCAGCAGCATGACGGCATCAGCGACAATCCTCGACCTGTTTGATATGCCCGTCTTAGACACGAGCTCCTCTAGGGCCCTATATGCGTCATCAGGGAGAGTAATCGAGACCCGTCTCAGAGGAAATCACCATTGAGTATATTTAGCTTTGGCCTTGAAATAATTTATTGTTTCTTGGGAACCTCGATTACAGCAACGTTTTTCAGCTTTGACGCCTCGCTAAAGTCGAGCAGCAGGAGATGTTTGTCGTCACCCCCACCACACCAGTATTCGCCAGTAGATACTTCTACATCAAGAAAAACAGGTATTTCTCTCAAATGGCCGATCGGAGGTACACCTCCAGGAGGGTAACCCGTATAGGCTAAAACCTCTTCGTCTCTTGCAAGCCTCAACTTCTTGTACCCTAGGATCTTCGCCAGTTTTGACTGGTCCACGCGTCGGTCAGACCTAAGGACAATCAATACAACATTGTTGTCTTCGGAAACAAAAAGGACAGATTTCGCAATCTTATCCTTGGATATACCTAGACTCTTGGAGGCCATTTCAGAGGTAGCTGCAGCAGGAACCTCTACGATTTGGAATCTCAGCCCGTTACGCCTCAGGAACGCCTCTAGGTCGGCGGGGCCCAGCAGTTGTTATCACCTGGTAATTGTGATTGACTCGAGGTCCTCCAGGTAGCTTCGACCCGGTCCCTCTGTGAAGTGTCTCCGTGCTGGCTCTAGAATCCGTGCAAGCTCGTCGGCTACAGCGTGTTTCAGATCCAACGGGTGGACCTTTCTCTGCTTGTAACTTTCCTCAAGCTCGAGATAACTTGAGAATATCAGCCTCGCCCCCGTCTTTTTATTGACAACCTCAAGGGGCTCGCTTCTATCCCGGAATATTATATACCTTGCTATCTCCAGGACGGGGTTTAGCTCGGTCTCGCCCGCGGGACAAAAAGCCCCTAGAATCTTCTTCCTGACATCCTCCTCGCGGTCATGAATGAATATTGCTGTCTCTGGCTTTGACTTTGACATCTTGACATCCGCAATCGCATCCGAGAACTCGTCTTTATCACCCCTTCTTTTAGCCTCGACAAGGCGCTCCCAAGTCACCTGGTCTAGCGCCAGTCCAGGGAGGAGGTGGTGGTGTAGCGCTACCGGCTTGTAGCTGAAGGCTCTCTCCCCCACCTCTATGGCTATGACGTGGGCTTTTCTCTGATCCATGCCTCCGTGTGCAATGTTGACTCCCATCGAGAATATATCGGCCACCTGCATTGGGACGTACAGGAGTTGGGCGAAGCTCAACGACTCAGCCTCCCTCCTGCCTAGAATAGTTATAGACCTTCGTACGCGTGAAAGCGTGGTGTCCATTGAGACTTTGACGACATTCGTAAAGTATTCCAAGCCAAGCTTCTCGTACACCTCCGATCCCATAAGGAACTTCGTCTTCTCGGGGTCGCCGCCCGCTATCTTAATAGACACTTTGAGGGCCTCCTTAAAGTATCCTCCAGCCACGCGTCTTATCGTCGAGAGGTCTCCTCCAAGCTTCTTGTTTATCCAGCTGTGGTAGTCCGCTAGGAAGACGGTCGTCTCAATGCCCGCTTTCTGCAGGTCTACGACCTTCTGCATTGAGATGAGGCCTGTCCCAAGGTGGACGAGTCCTGAGACCTCAAAACCAATGTAGTGTTTGAGCCTGACCCCCTGCTCCACCATCTCTGTTAGGCGCTCAGGAGTGAGGAGCTCCTCAGCAGGCTCCCTCATTGTGAGCCTTAGGATGTCTTGCACGTGCAAGGTTCGCACCTACGCGACACCAAATATTGATAATGAACTTAAATTTTCCCGTTGAATATAAAGAAAAATGTTTCTGTTTCGCTGCCTGGTTTATACCTTTTTCATTGAGGTGGGGGAGGAGGGGGGAGAAGCTGTGCTGCAAGATCCCCTATTAACGGGAACTTGTAAAGCTCGCCCTGCAGGGACTTCACGATGCCAACGATCAAAACGACTAGCTCTAGCAGCCACCATAACATCGCAAAGAAGGGTAAGATTAAGTGGAGAACAGCTAAAGTCACGGAGGCTAGCGTGGACTGCATCGCGTGAAACCTCACGAAGTAGTTCTTGGTTTCAAGTAGCAAGAATATTATCCCGGTAATAAGTCCAAGAACATATGAAAGAGCAGCTTCAACCTTCGGGTCGATCCCTAGGCTTGTTTCACTCATAATTTATTAAAGGCTTTTAGAACTTATATTAATTTCTATAAAGATTCGGTGTTTGCCTTTAACTTATTCGATAACCTTACGGGCCGTTTCGAGCACTGGTAAGCTCCCTTTCCGAGAAAACCGGACGTTCATCTAACGACTGAAAACTATATTTAAATTAACGAGACCTTAAGAGGCTCGTGGCAAGTGAACCTATCAGTATTCGCGACGAGTTACTGTGTCAAGGGAGCCGCGTGAAGCTTTACAGGAGGCTTGTCGAATACGAGGGAAAACTCATCTCACGAGACGTTGTGGCTTTCGGCGAGGCGGCTGTAATCGTACCTGTAAAAAGTGAGAATCGACTTGTCTTTGTCAAGCAGTGGAGGGCCCCTTTAAGGAGGTGGATTATCGAGCTGCCAGCTGGGAGGGTGGAGCAGGGCGAGGAGCCGCTCATAGCTGCCAAGCGCGAGCTTGAGGAGGAGACGGGTTTCATCGCTGAGAAATGGGAGCTTCTCGGGAGCTTCAGTGTAGCTCCTGGTTATAGCGACGAGGTGTTAACCTTTTTCCTAGCGGAAAACCTTAGATATGTTGGCGAGCATCCCGAGATAGGGGAGCTCGTGGAGACGGTTGAGATGACTCCTGAAGAGTACATATCTCAAGCATCCAAGGGATTCGGAGATTTAAAAACAATGACAGGGGTCTTCCTTTACTTGAACATGAAAAAGGGGTACTTGAGGCTCTAGTCTATGAGTTGTAAAGTGTCACGGTTAAGGTGAATGTGCTAAATGGGGTTGAAGAAGGCCGGAATTGTATTTTACCTTGAACGCGTCTATAGCGTTGTTACAGGAGCACTATTCGTACTCTTGATTACAAGGAACTTGACCCCGAGCGAGTTTGGAGCTTGGAGTGTTGTCTCGTCCATCTTGTCGTATGCGAGTTTGGCGACTATTGTAAACTACTGGGTTACAAGGTTCAGGGCTCGTGGAGATGGCACGGCTACGAGCAGCGGACTCGTTCTAGCAGTGTTCTTCTCGAGCTTATCAATTATTATCCTCTTATTTCTCTCGCATGGAATCACGAATGCATTCAAAATTCCATATGAGATAGTGTTGCTCTCGGCTTTATACATCCCCTTTTACTACATAAACTCTGCCCTATACTCTTCGCTCTACGCTGTGAACCCCACCCTCTCAGCTGTTACAGAGTTCGTCTTTGAAACAACCAAGCTCATCCTGGCAGTCGTCTTTGCAACAACACTTCACGTAACCCTCTACACAGCCATGCTGGCAGTGCTTGGGGGCCACGCTGGTCAGACACTAATCCTTCTCTTATTCACGAGGGAGGATCTAAAACATAAACCCAGCCTCGAAACAGCTAAAAGAATAATACTTTACTCGTGGGTAAATCTCATTGGAGTCCCTGCCTCTCTCATCGCATTAGCGGATATCCCCATACTATCGCACTTTGCCTCTAACAGGATAGTGGCGTACTATACCGTCGTGCTGACGTACACGAACATGATAAGCTACTCTTACGTTCTAAGTAGAGGGCTATACCCTAGCCTTCTCTCAAACACCGAAAACGCAAAGGCGAAGCTAGACGATACACTTAGACTCACCTTCCTAATGGGAGTCCCCGCGATGTTTGGGGCTATAGCCCTGGCTCCAAACCTCCTCTACATACTCAACCCTGATTACATGAAAGCATCCTCAGTCCTAACCGTTGCCTCTCTGACGGCCCTACTGGGAGTATTCAACGCCATACTCAGCGACACCGTCCAGGGCTTGGAGTCAAGAGACACAGTCGCAGTACATCCCAGGATGTTAGCTGAGACAGCAATATTTAAGACGACCCTACTTGGAGTTGCTAAGGCAGCCATAGGTATCGCGGGTGTTTTTATAGCAGTCTTGTATTTCGGGGACAGTTTAACAACTGCTGTTTACGCCAGGATTGCCTGGCTTCTTGCTGAAATCCTCGTAACCCTTGGCTTGTATACGATGACAAGGGGCTTACTCGATCTAAAAAGCCTTGCTTCAGGTCTCTCGAGGTACGTGGCGTCTTCAATCCCCATGGTTTTAGTGGCTTTGGTCATTGACCCGTGGAGGATAAGGGAGGCTCTACTCGCAGTTCTACTGGGTGGAGCCGTTTACTTTGCAACGCTATATCTGATCGACTCATGGTTCCGGGGATTAATGCAGAGTATAGCTAGGAGCCTAAAGACGGTGAGCGTCACTGGCTGAGACCTTTTATGCTTGAAAAAGATAGAGAAACCAATCATCTTGTAAAATGGTTTTTCACAAAAGGAACTTCTCGACTATCTCTATGAAGCCATCGCTGTAAGGTCTTGACGCCACGTAGTCTACGCTCTCCTTAACATAGTCCGGCGAGTGGGATGGACATGCTGAGAAGTCTGCCAGCTTGAACATCTCGATATCGACCTCGCTGTCACCTATGGCTATGATCTTCTTGGGCGACTCTGAGAGCAGCTCAAACAGCTTCCTAATTCCCTGGCCCTTGTTTATTCCTGGAGGATGCACGTGTAGAGCCACCCCGCTATACATGACCTCAAGGTTCATAGGCTCGAAAACTCTCTTAGCTTCCCGTATCGCAACCTCGGGCTCAATGTCTTCCCTAACTACGAAAGTGACGTCTACGAAGCGGAAAAGATTTTGCCAGCTGTCCCTAAGGCAGCATGAAAGCTTTTCCTCGGCAACCCTTATTATCCTATCCTTGTCTACCCTGCCTAACACCTCTAGCTCAGTTCTATATCCTACTACACCTCCATTCTCTGCGACAATCATCTCCGATGTGGGGAGATACCTGGCCAAACCATAGACTATAGGGTAGGCTGTAGCGCTTGCAAGCGCCACGACGTATCCTTTAGCGACAAGCTTTTCCAGTACACCAACTACCCTGCTGCTTATCTTCCTCTCATGGTCTGTGAGAGTCCAGTCAACATCAATGAAGATCCAAGAGGACATTTGTCTCGTACGACTAAATCAGGAAACAATAAAAACCTTATACAGTTTTTAACCTTCGTCACTGAGGATGATACATATCAGGAGTATGTTAAGCCTCATATACGAGTTCATCAAAGCATACTATCCCAATAATGATTTAAAAGTCTGAGAAATTATCTAACTTTGAGGATTATTGTCGGGCTCAGCGCCAAACGAGAGTACGTTATCCGTCTACGATAATGTGGCTAATGTCTATGATAGGGGGAGAACTAAGTGGTATAAGGAGCTGTTAAAACTAGTAGCTTCCAGGGTTAATGAACCCGTACTCGATGCGGGTTGCGGAACAGGGTATATCGCTTGCAGTCTTGCTCAACTAGGGGCGACCCATGTGGTGTGTCTGGATATTAGCACTGGAATGCTGTTTAGCGGTAAAAGGCGGGCACAGCGACTGCGCCTAACCGCCTTTATAGAGTTCATACAGGGTTCTATCGAGAGACTTCCTTTCCGCGACAAAGTTTTCAGGACAACGCTAGCCACGGCTGTAATACACCACCTGGAGAAGAGAGAGGCCAGAGTTGATGCTCTGATTGAGTTGAAGAGAGTCTCAAGAGGGTTTGTTCTCGTAACCGTTTGGAGTGCCCTCAGCCCCTCCAACATTGCCAGGATCATCACCTCCTTATCCCGGGACGTGAAGGTTCGCTGGGGTGGAAAGGGTGAGAGATACTACCACTTATACACGCCCATGGAGTTTAGGGAAGATCTTCGCAGGGCTGGCTACAAGAGATTTAAACTCTACCTGTGGGACTATAAGCCTATACTATTTAAAAGGAATATCGTGGTCGAGTACTATGCCGGAGACTCCTAAAGGTCTAAGCCTCTTCAGCGGAGTAAAAAAGCCTACGAGACTGCTTTCAGGCGTAACTGTAGTAGCAGTGATGGCGAAGCCCTACCCTTGCCCCCACGGTCGATGCCTGTACTGCCCCGGTGGACCCGAGGCTGGGACGCCGCAAAGCTATGTTAAAACTTCTCCCGCGGTTGCCAGGGCTCTACATGTAGGCTACGACCCCTATGCCCAGGTGAGGCTGCGAATCAAACAGTACATTGCGATGGGCCACGAGCCGAGCAAAGTCGAGTTGATCGTGATGGGTGGGACGTTTCCGGCCATGCCGAGGGATTACCAGGAGTGGTTCGTGGCCCAGGCGCTTGAAGCTTTGAACAGGTTCCCAGGGGATCCTGAAGGGAGCATTAGCCTAGATGAGGCGATGAAAAGGAATGAGACCGCCGGGATTAGATGCGTAGGTTTAACGTTAGAGACAAGGCCTGACTGGAGCATGGAGGAACACGTCGACTGGTTTTTACACCTGGGGGCTACGAGGATCGAGCTAGGCGTCCAGACAATCTATGACGACGTGCTTGCACGCGTAAACAGGGGTCACGGCGTCAAGGAGAGCATCAAGGCAACCAGAATCTTGAAGGATGCCGGCTATAAAGTCACATACCATATGATGCTGGGCCTCCCAGGATCCGACCCTGACAGGGACTTCGAGGCTTTTAAGGAGATCTACACAAGCGAGGAGTTCATGCCTGACTCCGTTAAGATTTATCCCACACTCGTAATCCCTGGAAGCGGGCTTTACAATCTCTGGAAGAGGGGGGAGTACAAGCCCTACGATATGGACACCCTAGTCGAGCTGATAGCCCGTATAAAGTCGATCACCCCGCCCTGGGTACGGATAATAAGGGTTCAGCGTGATGTCCCTTTACAGGAGGTCGCCGATGGACCACCAGTCAACAACCTACGCGAGATCGTATGGGATTACATGCGCAATAAGGGGTTAAAGTGTCGATGCATAAGGTGCAGGGAGGTAGGCCGGTTTGCCCTCTGGACTGGGGTGAAGCCCAGTATAAGTGAAGCCAAACTCACCAGAAGGAGGTATGAGGCGAACGGTGGCTTCGAGGAATTTATTTCTTTTGAGAGCAGCGACCAGGAGGTCCTCTTCGGTTTCCTGAGGTTGAGGATACCGAGCGAGCAGGCTCATAGATGGGAGGTCGACTCGAATACAGCTTTTATAAGGGAACTCCACGTTTACGGTCCCGAGACACCTGTCGGGCGGGAGAGTGAGTGGTGGCAACACCTAGGGCTCGGGAGGAGATTGATAAGGGAGGCTGAAACCATAGCGCGTGACTATTATGGTGCTAGAAAGATGCTCGTGATCTCAGCTGTAGGTACAAGAGAGTATTACAGGAAGCTCGGCTATGAGGTCTTGCCGGGCTCCTTCTACATGTACAAACCGTTAGAGTAGTGGATTCCCTGCCAGTATAGATTAGAGAATTGGAAATACTATGCCTCTACGAGTTCTCATTTCCCAGTGAAGAAGAGTGATTCTACCTGTACGGCTTTGAACTCCTCCGCCGATCCCTCTTTGACGATCCTACCGCTGACGAGAACTGCAACCCTCTCAGCTATCTCGAGAGCCTTTGCAACGTTCTGCTCTACAAGTAGCACTGCCACACTCCTGGTCTCCTTTATCTCCTTGACTTTAGACATCAGAGTGGAAGCCGCTTTCGGCGAAAGGCCCGCGGTAGGCTCATCCAGTAGAAGTGCACTGGGCTTCGTCATCAAGGCCCTTGCGACAGCCAGCATTTGTCTTTCACCCCCGCTTAGGGTTTTGGCCTTTTGGTGTCTACGCCTCTTTATCTCTGGGAAAAGTTCAAGCACGTCCTCAATATCCGCCCTGACAGAGGGGTCCCTGCCCCTGATAAAGGATCCAACTAGAAGGTTTTCCTCGACTGTAAGGTTGGGGAACACGTTGTCGAGCTGAGGAGAGTAGCTCAATCCCCTCTTCACTATCTCTGAGGGCTTCATCCCGGTTATCTTAGTACCGTTAAAGTAAACTTCTCCACGGTGTATAGCGGCTAAGCCGAAGACGCTGTTGAGAAGTGTCGTCTTGCCCGCACCATTAGGACCCAGTATGGCAGCTATTTCCCCTTTCCCTAGCTCGAAGCTGACTCCCTGGATAACCTTCATCTTACCGTAGCCCGAGTACAAGTCCACTATTCTAAGCACTCCCACCACCTATGTATGCTTCTATGACCTTCTCGTTTGATATTATCTCTTCAGGCTTACCCTCTGCTAGGAGCTTCCCGTTGTGCATGACGTAGACGTACTCCACGTACTGCATCAATATCTCTATCCTGTGCTCCACAATAAAGAATGTGTAGCCATCTCCCTGCAAGCTCTTCACAAGCCTGAAGAGCTCGTGCGCTGCCCCCGCCTCGACTCCCGCTGCTGGTTCATCAAGCAAAAAGAGCCGGGCATCCGTCATTAAACCCCTCATGGTCTCAAGCAGCTTTATATGTGCTCCGCTGAGCTCAGATACCTTTACGTGGGCGTATTCGAGTAGGCCGAAGCGTTTCAGCAAGGATAGAGCCTTGCGTGCTAGCCTTCTCTCCTCTTCGCCCCATGCTTCAGGGTTAAGGGCTTTAAGCGGGTTTTCACCTTTCTGTTGCAGGGGCGTTACGAGCAGGTTTTCCAGCACGGTGAGTGACTTGAAGAGACGTGGGATCTGGAAGGTTCTAACTATGCCCTTCGCGAAGACGTCGTTAGGGTTTAAGCCGTCTATCCTTTCCGATGATCCGTTGTTATTAAACCATACCTCTCCTGCGTCGGGAACGTAGAAACCTGTGACTACGTTGAAGAGAGTTGTCTTTCCGCTTCCGTTTGGTCCTATGAGGCCTACGACTGCTCCTTGAGGCACGCTTAGCGAGACCTTGTCTAGCGCGACTATCCCCCCGAATCTCTTGGAGACGCTCTGAACCTCCAATATACTGCCCATTGACCTCACCCCTTGTTGAAGCTAGCCTGTTCTTCCCATGCTGGGGTCTCTACACGTCCTTCAGGTAGTAAGCCTTGGGGCTTGTATAGGAGGACAGCTACTATTAGGAAGCCTACCATGAAGCCCCTCACATAGTCGGGCGATATGATCGTCACGCCCAGCTGCGGCGTTATGAAGGAGAGTGCCCTGTCGAAGAAGGTAAAGATGGCTGAGCCAAGGAGGGCGCCTCGAAGGTTCCCCATACCCCCAAGTATTATCATAGCCCAGACGTTGAAGGTAACTGCAGGCACGAACATGTCGGGGTTAACGGAAGTCATATAGTATGCTAGGAGGGAGCCAGCTATACCGGTGAAGCCTGAGCCGATGAAGAGGACGGTCGCCTTTAGTCGAGGCACGTCTTTTCCGAGGCATAGTGCTGCGACCTCGTCGTCTCGAACGGCTCTCAGAGTCCTACCGAGGGGGGAGTTTACGAGCCTGTGCATAGTGACGTATGTGAGAGTTAAAACGCCTAAAACTAGGAGTAGGAAGAGGAGCTCCCTGGTTCTAGCATCGGGAACCCATGCGAAGGGGTTGGGGATGCTCATAAGCCCTCTGCTCCCACCGGCTGGGTCATAGTGTTGTAGGAAAATCCTGAAGAGCTCCCCCGTGCTTAGGAGCGTAAAACCTACGAAGGCAGGGCCAACCCTCACTATTGGATAGCTTAACATGTATCCTGTTATACCCGCTATCATGAAAGCCAGCATGAAGGACAACAATAGTAGCGTCATGTTTAGTAGGGGGTTCTTGTTAGCTAATTCACCAAGATATATTATTCCCTTAATGTCATAGGGAGGCGTCTTTGAAACGTCAATACCGTTTAGAATTAGAAACAAATACACTGTTAGCATGGCGGTGGTATATGCTCCTAAGCCATAGAAGAAGACCTTGCCGAAGTTCGTGACACCACTTGTTCCCGACTCGAAGTTTAGAGTAATGGCTAGTATAGAGTATATCCCGAATATTGTTAGCCAACTTATCATAAAGCCTATCGGGTCTATCATTTTTCTTTCACCTTTTTACTCCTGAACCTGTAGGGCAGCCCTCCAGCTGCTCCTAGAGGCGGGGAAACTATCAGGATGGTTAAGAGGGTTAGGAAGGTGAGGAAAGGTCTGAAGCTTGTAGGAACGTTGAAGAGGGAGTTAAGGTACGCTATCCCTATGTTCTCGATGAAGGCTATTGCTACGGCACCAATGCCTGTCCTCAGTAGAGAAACCAGTCCTCCGATGAAGCTTACCGTGAAGACCTGGAGTATCATTGCGTCGCCTGAGGTCGGGGTCACTGTTCCTGAGAAGCTTGTCCAGAGCGCGCCGCCAAGCCCTGCGATACCCCCACAGATAAACCATGTTAGTAAAACAATGTTGTCTCGGGGAATCCCCGAGATCTCGGATAGAAGTGGGTTATCTGAGACAGCTCTAACCGCTTTTCCTAATATTGTCTTTTCGAGGAAGAGGTACAGGCCGAGTAGTATTGCCGATGTGTAGAGTAAGCCGGCTGTGAAAGTGGGTGAAAGGCTAACACCGTTAACTACTAGCTCCGGCACATCCTTGTATGTTATTCTACCGTAGGATATAAAATTCATACCTATCATCGCATGTGCTATGTCTGCAAGCATGTAGAGAACGTAGTTATACATGATCCAAAGACCCATAGAAGCTATCATTATAAGGTTCATTGAAGCTCCACGCTTCTCGAGCGGCTTAAACACAAACACGTGGTTTGCAACAGCCATTATGCCAGCGACTAGGAAAGCCGATATAGTAGCTATAAAAAGGCTAGAGTTGCCTAGAATCCCGTTGAGAAATACAGCGGTGTAGATCCCGTAGGTGATGAAGTTGGCGTGTGCAAAGTTAATGACACGTGTCGTCCTGTAGCTGAGCGTTAAGGGGATGGAGAAAAGAAGATAGAAGAAAGTATATAAAAGAAAATTAATTACAGAGAAAGGATAACCGGGTAGCATTACCAAAAAACACCTTTTTTATGGGTACGGTTTCTCGAGGAACACTATCGATCCACGCTCGTATACACCTACATCCTTGAACTCGTAGCCAGTCGCTCCTTTCACAATTGCCCATACACCGTAGTCTTGGTAGGCTTTATCTCCCGCATCATCGAAGATCGTCCACCCGCTAACCCCGTAGTAGTTTTTGGCTACTTCTACGAGTGCATTTCTGATGGCGTTGCCGTCGTTGCTTCCGGCTCTAAGGATGGCCCATCCAGCGAGTTTCACAGCATCATAGAGGTTGTCGCAGAACACGCTCGCCTCAACACCATACTTGCTTTTCAGTCTCTGCTTGAAATCCTCGTATAGTGGATTCGCTATGAAGAGTGGCCTCGTACCCAGCAGTTTTGTCTTGGCCGCAAAGGCGCCTACCGCGGGAGCGGTAAGCTCCGATGCACCGTGGGGGCCTTCTGAGATGAACCATCTAATGCTTGAGAGAACCTGCGACTCGGCTGCATGGGAGAGAATGTTACCTCCATCGGTGTCGAAGGATATGAGCACGACAGCGTCAGCTTTCTCGGATTGAACCTTGTTAGCGAGACTCGCAACTTCAGCGGCGTAGTCGGAGAGGTCAGACTGGTACGGCATGTCGAGAGCAGTGCCTCCCATTCCGCTGAAGTACCTCTTGAAAAAGTCAGCAAAAGCATTACCGTACTCGTCGTTCCTATGGAAGACTATAACCTTCCTCGCGCCTTCCTGGTATGCGAGGGTTGCGAGCACCTTAGCTTGACCAGCATCACTGCCAACTGTCCTGAAGATGAAGTCATTGGGAATGGCTAAGGTTGGCGCGGTCGATGAGGGTGAAATGATTACTATTTGGTTGCTGTCGGCGAAGCTTTTCACAGCCTTGACTTGTGAGCTGGCCGCAGGACCAATAACTACTTTTATTCCCTGTTGAGCGAAAGTCTGAACGTTCTGCAGGGCCTTCTCAGGAGAAGTGCCATCATCCAGTATTACAGGCTTGAACTCAACGTTGAATCCATATGCTTGAACCTCTTGATTCAAGTCATCAATCGCCATGTAGGCTACTTTCTCCCATATTTTACCTATGGAGGAGAGCGAGCCCGTAAGGGGAAGCGTAAAACCTATCTGGATTACTTTTTTAGGCTGTTGCGCCGAAGATCCCCCTGCGCCTCCCGATAATGCGCTGGAGGCAGCGAAGCCTATGGCAACACCCACAAGGAGAGCAATGACTGCCACAGCGATTATCTTTACGTTCACTACCGAAGTCTTCGTAGCCGATGACTCACCCATGTTTCCACCCCTGAGGGGTTTAGGCTTCCTCGTAGAAATAATTTATATTTTTTTCTACTCTATTACTAAAAAGTTTTTAATTTAAACTTTATGAAAAATTAGAAAAAGTAGCTCTCTTCGATCTATTTGTCCCAGTCCAATGGAGCAAACCTTTACAGAACGTGAATCTCGATGTACAAGAAATACCCTGGTTTTTACTTAAAGACCGACTCGTAATCACGTTTTCCCGGAGATAAAAGTTAAAAAACAGAAGAAAAATAAAGAAAAATATTCATGAGACTAAGAATTCACTAATCCATAAAGCTGGTACCTCCGCATCAAAACCTCCATTCTTCCTATAGGTTCCGATTTAAGCCTTTTTTCGTGGATATTAGAGTCAAAGGAATGATGGAAACCAGGAAGCTCACCGTAACCGCCGGTAAAACCTCTAATTCTGCAAGATAGAAGAGTTGTGTGTAAGTGGAGAGATATGGTATATATGCTATTATGCTCACTTTTTCCGGTTCCCTTCCTGAAAACATTGCATAGACGAGGAGGGAGAGCAGTGAAACAATGAACCAGCCGGCATAATTACTTAAGGGGACTCCGAACCAGGGGCCTTGTTGACTCCAAGACCACAATCCAAGCTTAACCATGACAGGATCCACAGCAAGGTCGAGGTTAACCATAAGAAGGCTTGCAACAAGTATTCGTTTCCACCGTTCTTTTACAAGCGTTGCGGAGGCAAGGTAACAGGTGTATAGGTATATCCCCCATGCCAATATTATGGGAATGGGAACTCCTAGCACCCGTGCTGCTCTGAAAGCATTATAGGTGTAGGATCCAAAGGGAGCCCCGAGCCTTAGACCTATATATTCGGCTATAAAGCCTATTAGAGAGCCAGAAATGAGGATCAGCGGGGCTTTAACCCACTCTCTGGCAACTAGTACGCAAGACAAGCAGACAAAGATCAGTAATACGAGATCACCCAGTGTTCTTGATCCAAACACCGTAAGGAAGAATGAGAAAATGTATCCGAGTGACAGCACAAGAGAGCCTATTTGAATATTCCTAAGCATCTCCTGTTGATTCCCTCCCATGAATTTAAACTTGTAGCCTATCCTTTAGTTATTCGGTGATTTTTATTTGTACGCATCTCCTTATAATCTATTTATGAATATTGAGTATTTTCATATAAAATATTCAGCATTTTCTTTAAATTTGACAACAGATACCTTCTATTCCGTATCTAGATAAGATTCACCTCATGTAAGACGGCTGCACCCTCTAGCGGCAGAAAAGTTACAATCATCGGTTCTGATCCAGCTGGTCTCGCTGCGGCTGGAGCTCTCATCTATAACGGGCATAGGGTGGATGTCCTCGACAGGCTTCTCGAGGACTATGACGCC
>NZ_JBMFLX010000022.1:0-20303 GCF_049970975.1 Infirmifilum sp.
CGTATGTGTCGAAAGCATGGAGGTTGTAGGGGCCAAAAGCAAAGTCTGTTTGAGGGTCGCGTAGCACAGCAGCAGCGACGCCTTCATAGTCGAGGTAACCTCTAGACTGGGGGTGCTCCTGGTCGACGAGCTCGACATCGTAGAGCGGGTGCCAGATGTCCTTGTGTGTAGAGTTCCTGTAGTACCTTATCTGGGTGGGGTAAGCTGCGGGCTGCGCGTCGAGGTCGTCCAGCCACCAGAGTGCTACCAGCTGCTGCTTGATGGAAGTTGACGGGAATTTCACCTGGAAGACAAGCCTCGTGTTGTACTTGTCTCCCCTTACGAAGTCCATCTGGGGGTCGGAAAGTCCTACCGGCAGGTTAACAGGAATGTTTGCTAGCCTCCATATGGTGGTTGTCCAGTTCTCGTATTGGATAGGCCTCTCGAATAGGGTGGCATTGGTGCCATCGAGGGAGACGTTGACCCTTATCTGTTTGATGGGAATATATGGGAAGGGGGGCAGCTTTAGCTTTGGGTCTATTTGCAGCTTAGTGTTCAGCCAGTAGAAGGACAGGTTGCTACTCATCTCGAGCGTGTAGACCTCGTTACTTATATCGCTCGGCCTGTTGAGCGTCTGCTTTTGCCCTGAAGAGTCGTAGTAGACAAGCGTATCAGGGGTGTTCCTCTGTATCGAGAAGACTATATACTTGTAGGTGGAGGCTTCCACGATTATTCCTCTCTCGTCCGAGACAACAACCATGATTGGCACGTACTGCTCCTTCGTTAGCGGGTCAGTCAGAACATCTACTGCTGGCTCGAATGTTATCGAATAGTTGCCCATGCCTCCGTAGGTTATGTCCTTGATTCTCGCCTGCCTCCAGGCGCCTGTGTACCTGCCTTGGGCGTCCTTCTCTGGGTAGTAGATGCGGACCCATCCGCTTGTGATGAGCCTACCGTAGGGAGCGCCACGGACGCTCGGCGGGTTTCTTGAATAGTCGAGGTCCCCGTCTTGACGGACATTTAATATTATCGTGACGTTGGAGGCCGTGACGCTGACGGGATTCCTGTATACCGTCACGGTCAGCCCGACAAATACATCGCTCTCCCAGTTGTAGAATCCTAGCGCCGTTAGGTTCAGCTTGAGCTTGGCGTACGCATAGCTCCCAGAGACCGGGAGGTACCAGTAGCCCTTCATAAGGTTATTTACACTCCTGGGTCTCCCTAGTTCCTGGGACAGGTTCAGCTCTAAGAGTTGGTAGGATACTTGGGCACCGTACTCGCCGTACGCCTTCATTATGGACTGCCTCCAGTACTCGAGGTAGGTTTTGGCGGCTATCCTCGCCACCGTAAAGTTGTGTCTGTTATACGCGGACACGCCGAAGCCTCCAAACCTGTCAGTGAAATCTGTGAACTCAGAGTAGTTAAAGTAAGCCCTTGTGGCTAAGGCTAGCATGGCCGCGATAGCTCTTTTAAAGTCGGCTGTTATAGCGCCTACCGTCTCCCGTACCACTGGGCTTCTAGTAGTTAGGAAAAGCGTGTGGGCCTCGTATACGGTTACGAGGATGGACATCACCAGTAGACCAATTATGAGAACCGCAGCGACCACCATCTGGGCTCTACGTTTAGTCATGCATGTCACCCTGAATAACCGATGACGAGGTGTATAAGAAGCGTTGTCCCCCTGACGCTGTCAGGATCGCCTGTACAGACATATGTATATATTATCGGTTCCGATTCTACTAGTCTTATGTTCTTCCAGTCGTAATTAGAGGCACAGCCTATCCATTTGAGTGTAGAGCTTCCCGTAGTCAAGTTAAACTCTACCTTATAGACATCCATTTTGAACAACAAGCCTGGCGGTAGGCTAGCGCTAGCCGTGAAGCCCAGGTTATACAGCATACACTCGTTGCCTGCCTGTGGCGAGCCTTGAGGCATCGATGAGATTGTTTTCTCAAATACCATGTTGTCCGCCAGGGTGTTTAGGAGGTTGTAGGCAAGACGCCTTAGATCCGCCGTCTCTCTAACATAAACACTTTTTAAAGGCCGGGTAAAGGCCATGACAAGCATTATCACAGAGACAACCATGAATGTTGCGAGTATCGCCTCTATTATCCTAACCTGTCCTTTTTCGCGCTTGCCTCTTGAAAGTTTTCTCAGCAAATATATCACGGGAAACCCTCAACACGCCTCCATATCGTCAGCTCTACTATATACGGGTAGTTGTATAGTGTGCACATGCGCCTCAGGGACACCGAGTTCGCGGGAACAGCCCCTGTGCCGCCGTATGCTATGTCGATGTTGGGTAGCCGGCTTATCACGATAGCCACGGGGTTGCCCCTGAACTGTGCAAACACGAAGATGTGGCTGGACAGTGGCTCAACGTATTTAATGTACCCTATAAGGTACCATTTTTGAGCACTGGGCAGAACTTTGCCGGCATTGTTGCAGAGTGGATCGTTACTCCTGAATGCCCCAGTCGCATCCCTACACCAGGTAACTGTTGTGAAGTTTAGTAACTCCTGGTACTCTGGAACCGCCTGGAGAAGCTCATCCTTTACGAGAACAGCACCTGAGTTCTGCCCATTATTCGATACGGTCGTTATGTTAAGCCCCTTGTCCACGAAGACGTAGTTGCCAATGATATACCCTTGGGCCGGGACTCCGCCCTGTGCTGTAGTGGCATAGCCGGCAATGCTCACCAAGCCCTGCCATTCGGCGCGGACTATGAGGAGGGCATAGAACCACACGTCAAGCTTAGCATCAGCGGAGTATGCTTGAAGGTCGGGTGTGTAGTCGAGGATACACTGTCCTAGAGGGTCGGTGAGGTTGGATTTGGTGAAGATTGTCTTTAGCTCTAGGTCGCCCTGGTTCCCGGTTCCTGGCTGTACTCTCAAAATGACGTACATGCCGGTTACGTTCACGTTGGGTATCCCGAGGCCGTAGTAGTTGCTGACTGTGACCCTGAACTTGGAGGCGAATTTGAGATTATTTATAGGTGTATAGTCTAATACGGTAATATTCACGACAAGCATGGGGCGTATCCTGAGCCTGAAGCCGTAGTCCTGGAGGTTGAGGAGCTGGGCTAGCCTTGTCGTGTTTAGCAGGAGTGGGTTTGGGAGGGTTGAGAGGTTTGCGAGCCTCATGACCTTGTCGGGATCCACTGTGTATGGGGTTCGCGTCCCGTAAAGTGAGAGGCCGAAGTCCTGCAGGGTGTCTGGGGTGACGTTTATGTTTGTACCCCAGTCCTCGGGGTAGCCCGGCGTCAAGACAATCTTGTCCATGGTTCTCTCGGCTATAGTGTAAAGTTGCTCCTCGTAGGTTGTTGCTAGGGTAGATGTTGCTGCCTCGACCATATGATAGGATACGGCCACGAGTACTATTATGAGGAGACCAACCGCGAGGTACTCCAGGGTAGCCTCCATAAAGCTTCAGTATAACACCCGCTATTCCATATTAATACCTTTACGTTCAATAACCCCGCTTCATGAATGGTTTCTACGGAGGAACTCGGACAGACGAGAAGCCTACTAGAATGGAGTCGCCATCTCTAAACGCGACTACAATGGGTTTAAACCCCGGGGGTAGAGGCATGTAAAGGCTATCGGAGATTTTGAGTGCTCCTATGATTCTCGTACCTCTCACTGCATGAACAGGGTTTCTTCCAAAGTTGGGCGTGACGACCACTCGAACCTGACTGTAAATCTGCAGCCTTGCAGTAATGTTTAGTACGTTCTGTGAGCTCTCACCGATTGTTAGCATGTAGGGCTGTCCTCCAAGAGTGTCTGGCAGGGAGAGGAACATGTAACTGGTAGAGTTTCCGCCGAGAGTGTAGACGGAGATGAGCTCTACAACCTCTCTGGCAGCGCTCTCAGCGACCTCTCCAAGCATCAGGTTTTGCGTTCTCATGTTGAATACGAAGCTGACGAAGCTGAAAACGGCTAGCATTACAACTACGGCCTGAAGTACGGCTATAGTCCCTATAATGTGAGAGATTACCGGGCTAGGCATTGCGTTGTTAACCTTGAAAATTTATATGCGAAAGGATTCTTAAAAGGTATTCGGTTAGGACGTGCTTATGTCGACGAGAGCTATCTTCACGACTAGCACTGAGCCATCTGAGGGTGGGCCTGTTAGAGTTACAGTCTGACTTGCACTGCCTCTAGTTATGGTTAGGGTTAGAGTATTGGTGTTATCAAAGCGGTATTCGTTGACGGTCATGTTGACGCTGCGGAAAACCACCGGAATAGTTCCGGTGCCTCCCAGTCTCCCGAATTTGAGCTTAACTATATGCAGAGTGTAGTAGTTGTACCTCTTAAGCACCCCGTTCACCGTTACGTTGATCTGCCCGCTGAAAAATGCTCTAAGCCGTGGCACTAGGTAGGAGCATGCTGCTCCTGAAAAGTTCTCGTAGACTATCACGATGGGCTCTCCGGCCCCAACTACGAGCTTTGAGAGTTCTTGTTCGAGGCTGCCTGTTTCAGGGTATATGAGCCTCTGACTTGTCGTTACGAGTGGCCCCCCGCAGACCTGCAGGTATAGGGGGGTGTCCTCGTAAATTTTTAGGGATCCTGGAGTAACGGTGACGCGTAATGTCTGGCCTGAGTTGAGGAATGAAAGCCGCGTGGAGGTTAGGCTGAACCTGATGTACCTTGCTCCTCCAGTCCCGAAAGCTACCTGTTCCAGTGCAGAGGCTGCATATGTTAGCTGCTCCTTTGCATACTCGTACTCCATTGTTTGCCTGTTCATATCTATGAGGGAGGTAGAGTAAAACAGGGCTACGGATATTATCGTGAGCATAATGCTCGTCAGTATCACAGTAGCTATTACTGGCGATATCCCCTTAACGACGCGTGAACCACGTCTCATCATGAACCCACACGTTCTGATATAGCACCACTAGTACAAATCATTTTAGTCCCTTTTAAATGCCTGATCAAGACTGGAGATATTGTATAAAGCTCCTAAAATAAAATTTTCAGAAATCACTCTTCAGCCTCTTAGAGGCTTCATATAGAGATATTTTCTGTATGAGCCTTTGTTCAAAGTCCTTGTCGAGGTAGGCTCTAAATAGACAAGCCTTACAGACAGGTCTAGATGATGGCTCCCCGCACACCAAGCACCTCTGCGCACCCTCAAGGGGTTTTGGGAGCAGCTTGCGAGTTAACTCTTTGAGCGCTAGAACCTTGTATTTGAAGCTCGGAGTCTCGTCTTCGACGTGGTTTATCCAGTGCCTTATAGGATGTCTAAGCGCATAAACAATGTACGGGCATTCCACGAAGGGGGTATGTATTCCTTTTAGGAGGGTGTATGTCAGAACCTCCTTTTCAGTTATTAGGTAAAGGGGCTTTATTCGTGGTACAAGTCCTTCCCCTGTTGTCCTTGAATTAATTCCCTCCCGCTCAACGCCTTCAATGTGTGCTTTCAGCGCATTCATTACGAAGACTTGAACCTCGTCATCGAGATTATGGCCCGTAGCTAGCTTGGTGGCACCAAGTTCGCGCGCCATCTTATTCATGATGAACCTCCTGAAAACTCCGCAGACGCTACACGGCTTAATCTTCATCCCCTTACCTCTGAGCCTTTCAACCGCTTCATCCAGAGTCATGTCAAAGTAGTCCTTAAAACGTCCTATGAATATCTTGACCCCGAGATCGTTTGCGAGCTTTGAGAGGGCTTGAAGCTTGTATTCACGATAGCCTGCTATGCCCTCGTCGACAGCGACTCCGAATACCTCTGATTTCAACTCTTTCGAGAACTTGGTGAGCAGGTAGAGTGTCGTTAAACTGTCTTTTCCCCCGCTCACAGCTACAGCTACCCTGTCTCCCTCTTCGATAAGTTGGAAGTGTCTTATTGTCTCATAGACCCTTCTCTCAAAATACTCTATGAAGTGTTCCCTGCAAAGATATTCTCCCAGGTAGGGTACATATGCAACTGCCTTGGCACCGCATACAGCACACTTAGCCGTCTCTAACCACCCGAAACCACAGAGTGTATCTTTACATGTACGTCTGGTCCGAGCTCCTCGTCCTCAGCAACAACTTCACCGTTAAGAGCCACTACAACCTCACTCTCGGATAATCCTAGAATCCTAAGAAGGTCTCTTACCGTAGCTCCCTTACTTACACAGACTTCAAAGTACTCGCGTCCAAACTTGTCTACTCGCACTTTGAAGCCATTACATTCTCCCGCCATGCTTAATAGCCATACAGAAAGGCGTTAAGGTTAAAGATGAGTTTTTCGGGGAGTGTGTAAAGGTGCTGTGCTTGTCAAGCATTTTTCAAGATCCGACAGTAGTTACAATAAACATAGGGAAAAACGGCATAGACGAGAAGATTATCAAGGAGGTCGAAAACGTTCTTAGGGCTCGTGGAGTCGTGAAGATTCGATTGCTGAAAAACTTCAGGGAAGCCTATGGTTATACTCGAGAAGAGGTCGCTATTATTCTCTCACAGAGGCTCAATGCGGAGGTTGTCGGGATAAGAGGTTATGTCATAGCCCTGAAAAAGAGAAGAGGGTAGCTTATAGCTCGGAAGGCGTACTGCTAACTAATCTTAAATGCTTTATAAGCCCGAAATCATAGATTCCTGCCTCGATGTCAACCGCGTAGACCCTGAAGTCGTCGACTCTAGCTTCCCGTAGCAGGGGGGATAGGAGCTTTCTCTCAACATTGACCTCTGTTCCGGGCATGAGGGGGCTAAGCGCTGGCAGGACGATTACTCTCTTCCCCATGTATTCGCCGTCAAGGAACACCTTGAGTTTCACCTTGGCTCCTAGTTCGTC
Source organism: Infirmifilum sp. (assembly GCF_049970975.1). NCBI lineage: Archaea > Thermoproteati > Thermoproteota > Thermoprotei > Thermofilales > Thermofilaceae > Infirmifilum > Infirmifilum sp. Next base: position 6,760 of record NZ_JBMFLX010000022.1, read on the forward strand.
TCGTAAAACTATGGCTGGGTGCTCGTGCCCCATCACTATAAGCTTGACACTCTCCGCAAAACCCTCCACGGGTAACGGTTTGTGGCCGTGTATAAGTAATGACGACCCTACGGTCGCATGAGGGTCGTATAGGGAGATGTTCATCTTCTTCAGGATGGGTATAAGGTAATTATCATGGTTCCCGCGCACCACGCTCACACTCAGTCTCAGCTCCTCTGTGAGAAAACTTAATAACTCGCTTGTTTCACGCCACTCCTGCCTCGTCACATCCCCAAACTCATGCTTAATGTCACCTAGGAGGACGAGCTTCGATGCACCCGTCTCCCTTACCATTCGTGATATGAGGGCGCGCATCTCGGCGGTCTGAACAGGGGGAATAAAAATCCCGTCCTCGGATAAGGCCTCCTCGTATCCTATGTGTAGATCTGCGATCAAAAGTGTATCTTCATCTGAGATATATAGTCCTAGCCCGACCAGTTCAAGGTTCCTTGAAAGTTTTAGACGGGGCAAGCTAGATGCATCCGCCAACACATAACCCCTTCCTATTGGATGAAGACATATTTATATCATATACGCTTTATGATTGAACGATGAGCAGTACGAAAACATCCCGAATCCCAGAGTTTTATAAGAGGAGTATTGAAGAGAGGTTGAAGATAGTCGCTGATTTTGCAGGTTTAACTGAGGACGAGGTTAGGCTCCTCAAGAACTTCGGGAACCTCGACCCCAAGATAGCCGATTCAATGATTGAGAACGTGATTGGAGCTATGAGCTACCCACTAGCAGTAGCCGTGAATTTTCTGATAAACGGGAAGGACTACCTTGTTCCAATGGTCATAGAGGAGGCCAGCGTCGTCGCGGCCGCTAGTAATGCGGCGCGAGTTATGCGGAGGAACGGTGGGATAAGATCAATCACCACTGGAAGCTTAATGATAGGACAGATACAAGTCGTGGGTCTGTCTGACCCATGGTATAAGCGCATGCTTGTCCTAGAGCATAAGGACGAGATACTCTCCAAGGCAAACGAGGTAGATCCTGCACTCGTAAAGGCAGGTGGAGGCGCGAGGGACGTAGAGGCTCGAGTAGTGGAGCATTCCACTGGCCCCATGCTTATAGTTCACCTTATAGTGGACGTTAAAGATGCCATGGGGGCCAACGCAGTTAATACCATGGCTGAAAAAGTCTCACCATTAATTGAAAGAATAACTGGAGGAAGGGTCTTACTCAGGATCATTTCAAACCTCGCTGACAAAAGACTTGTCCGCAGCTATGTTAAGGTCTACAAGGAAGATATAGGCGGAGAAGAAGTCGTCGATGGCATTGTCAACGCATGGGCGTTTGCAGCCGCAGACCCCTACAGGGCTGCCACGCATAATAAGGGTATAATGAATGGTGTTATAGCCGTTGCCCTCGCAACCGCGCAGGACCACCGTGCCATTGAAGCCGGAGCCCACGCGTATGCAGCAAGAAACGGCAGATACGAGCCCCTCTCAAGATGGGAAAAAGACTCTGACGGGAACCTAGTTGGAAGCCTTGAGATGCCAATGGCAGTAGGCACCATCGGGGGTGCAACAAAAGTGCACCCTGTGGCAAAGGTCGCATTGAAAATCCTTGGAGTCAAGAGTGCCAACGAACTGGCAGAGGTTATGGGTGCCGTGGGCCTCGCCCAGAACTTTGCAGCATTGCGGGCTTTAGCTACGGAGGGGATCCAGAGGGGTCATATGAGGCTACACGCGAGAAACCTCGCAATCATGGCCGGAGCCTCAGGGGATTTAGTAGATAAGGTTGTTGAGATAATGGTATCAGAGGGCAAGATTAATTTTGCATATGCCCAGGAGCTTGTGGAAAAGCTCTCAAAGGAGGGGGTCGCTGATAAAAAATAGAGAGACATTTCTCTTTTTCTTCTAATACATTCTTAACTCTTCTCGAAGATCTCGCTCAAGCTAAGATAATACTTGTTGAGCACCTCGTCTGAGGAGAGGCTTAGCCGCACCTCCTCACTTAATAACGTTATGAGAATATCTTTGACCCCGCCTGACTTATCGCTGGCCCTAATTTTCCTTTCAGCTTTCACAAGATTTTGTTTTTCCAGCTCTTCCACCGCTTTCAGAAGTTCACGTTGATCCACCGGAGAAGCTTCTCCGAGGTGAAGGCGGTTTATCGCGTCCAGAAGTTCTGAAAACCATATGGCACCGCCAAAGGCTATTAGAGCCCTGAGAACGTCTAGCTTAAGCTTTGAGAGTTGGTCTTGTCTTGCTTTCAGTTGCGAGATAAACGTTTCCACGTATTAATAAGTGGCTAAGGCTAAATAAGTGTGTCGTGCTTTACCTGTCCCTATGAAGCAATTTTGCCCCTCAAATTTCATGGCTAATTTATGGGTTCCAATCCTCCTAGCGTATTTTATTTTGGTGAATCTAAGTCTTGCCGCAACAGCTTATCTTCTTCTACTGATATACTCGTATTTTGCGTTCCTATGGAGACGTGAAAACCCCTCAACCTCGAGCCTAAAAGACCTGCCTGTGTTATTCTTGCTAGCGGTTCTATGGCATGTCCCATTATTACCCTATTACAGGATTCAGTTTCAGCCTGTCTACGTCTACGCGTTCTCCTTTGTTGCAGCAGTCACCGAGGAAGTTTTCTTCAGAGGGTTCCTTCTCTATCGGCTGGGTCTTCCATTACAGGCGCTTGTATTTATGTACTCGCATCTAAACGTAACTGATCCTGTTTTCCTCGTCAACACTGCGCTTCTAGCACCGCATTACTTTTCCTTCGGATTTTCGGCGGGACTGATAGCAGAGAAAAAGGGATTCATGGCTTCTTCAGTTCTGCATGTGGGATACAACCTTATGGGAATCAACCTTTTACTAGGATTCGACGTTGTAAAAGTAGCTATGTTATTCGCTGCAGACCTTATGATTATCGCAATCTTATTGTTCTTTTTACATTTTAACCTGATAAAATAAATTTTCTACAGTTATTTTTTGTTCAGATAATGTTAATAAATTTACATATATTCCTCTTCGGGGACATATGCAGAAGACACAAGGAGTAGCACTAACAGCCCTTATGGCCTCACTAGCGTTAAGCTTCTCAATGTTAAAGCTAGAGCTACCGTATCCCGTGCTGCCCTACTTGAAATTCGACCTCGCAGAAATCCCCGTCACTATCCTATACTTCCTTGCCGGTCTTAGGTGGGGATTGGCAGCAGAAACACTACACCTCTTAGGTTTACTCGCTAGAGGGGCAGAGCCTGTAGGAGCCCTCTTAAAGTATTCAGCTGTCATCTCCATGTTAATCGGGGCGCGCTTGTTCAGGAAGATTATGAAGAGCATTACACTTGAGTTCGCTGGTGGAGCCGTAACCCGCATCTTTGCGATGAGCTTTGCAAACTGGGCTTATTTCACCTTCCTGTTCCCCAACTTTCTAGATTATGCTGTTAAAATGGCTGGAGGTGTTTACCTCCTTTACGTTTACACGGCTGTATTCAATCTGATTCATACGCTTGTAAGTATGGGAATTTCCTGGCTTGTCTTTAAGGAGATAAAAGTCCGTTTAAGGGTACCAGCCTGACGCGAGCAACTTTACATTGTCAAAGGGTGATAATGGACTGGCTGTACAATAAGGCTTTCCTAGGGTAATGCTATATGTACAACCATGGCGAGGACATAAGAGACATGTTTATTATGTATCGGTTCATGTGAGGTGAATGGATGTAATAGAATGGCAGAGCGAATCTTAGACCAAAGAGTCGTGGCCTTAAGCCTACTATCTGTCGGAGTTATTCTCTTGCTCTCAGCGTATTTTGGATCCATCCTCTCAACACTAGATCTCGGCTATCTTGGATTACCATTCGCATCCGAGAACAGTGTAGGGTCTGTTCTAATTAATAGCGTAGTATTCCTGGGGCTTGTTCTTATCGGAACTCTAATCATTATGGTGATTATTAGGTCTAGAAGAACACATGTACTACCCGTAATCATGGCCGGATCCATTCTTTTCTCTTTCTGGGGGATCCTGGAGCTCATCTTAGAGCTCGTAGCACCCTTCCCGCCAGGCTTTGAGCAATGGCGTGAGCTACTGGCCATTGGAATCCCCCTCCTGACGGCAATTCTGATTCTAAGACCTTTCAGTTTAGTCTTACTTAACCTTCTCTTAATGCTGTACGGTTCCATGGCTGGAGCCTTGTTTTACGCGGTCTTGCCTCCTTGGAGCATCTTATCGATAGCCGTCACGCTAGCTGCATACGATCTCTACTCCGTGTTTAGAGGCCCCTTAAGGAGGATTCTTGAAAGCACAGTGAGCGGTGAGAGCGCTCGGCAGGAACCTCCTAGTAGTCTGAGAGGAGCCGTGGTTTATATTGGTGGCCTGGCATTAGGGATGGGAGATGTCCTTATATACTCCATGTTGTCACCGCTCTTCCTCTTGTATCCCTCACCTTCACTGATTCGCTGGAGTTTAGCCTCTCTAATGCTCCTGGCCGGCTTTCTACTCACATTATTAATGTTGAGAAAAAGAAGGTTTATGCCCGCTCTCCCGCTTCCCGTTACGCTTTCAGTGATAGCTTACCTCGCAACCATTATGTTATTCAATATTTTCCCATGAAGAATACATTTCTCTATACTATTGGAGAAATGGGAGAAAAAAGGGGTCAGCACGCCCGTTGATACTCATCCAGCATCATACACCAACGCGTTCCTCATCCCCTAGATTACTATCTAGAGGAAGTTATTAAAGTTGAAGTCTTCGTTACCCCTCCCATCTTTCTAATATTCGATACAGCTTGCTCGAGAAGTTCGAGCGCGGGCAGTTTAAGTTTCGCAATAATGTCAAACTCTCCATAGACGACGTAGGCTTCCTCCACGAATTCCATGCTTCTAATAGCTTTGAGGACCTCGTCCTCCTTGCCAACCTGTGTGTTTACAAGTATGTATACGGTTATCTTCTCACTCATTTCGAAGTCAATTTTACATAACTCAGAAGGAATTATAAAAATTTACGCGTTTAGTTGATGGTTAATTTTATGGGTTCCCTTTATTTTAAAAAATCTATTTCGCTGAAAACTAATGCTACAACTACACTTCCATAAAACCCCTCGGGCACTTCTAGTTCTTCTGTTAGATACCGGGGTCTCTCTATGACAAGGTTTCTCTCAAGTCGTATTTCTTCCCACATCTCCTCTAGCCTTGCGTGTGTATAAGAGTTCGAGTCCCCCGTATGAAATTCTATCACGTAACCGTGGGGCTTTCCGTGCGCCCACGAGAGTCCGGTGCTTATTTTCGCGGGACCTTTAAGCCTGCGCTCACTCATAACTACGAAGACCACGGAGCCAGGGGGTAGGGGGTGGGGGGGTTCTTCCTCTATGCCTGGAGGGAGTATAGAGGATACGGGTACAAGGTTTACGTTGTGTATTCCTGCGTTTCGGAGTGCGTTATTGAACGCCATTAGTTCTGATATCTTGCTTAAGCCTTTTCCTTTGACTACGAAGTATTTTCTTGGTATTATCATATATGCAGACCTGTCAACGGACACATTGAATAATAAAAAGTTTTTCAAACAGCGAGATGTGCTTCGTTTTTACAACAAGGAGCCGTTTATAAAATTTCTTTAACTCTTGGATCAAAATTCGAAAATTTGACAAAGACGAGACTAGAAAGACTAATGAACCATTTTTCATTAAGTGCTCCATGCTTTCCCTTGCAAGTCTAAGCGAAAACTCTATTCCATTCGCTCCCCCGCACCACATGGGCTCCTTCTCGTAATCGCATGGAAGATATGGAGGATTAGAGACTATTAGCTCGAAGCATTTCTTTCTAAAGACTGATACTGAGTCCGATACTAAGATGTCAACGTTTCCAATAGACTCTTCCCTTAGCCTTTTTATCAAGTTCATAGCCGCCCTGAGAGAGATATCACTACCAACAACATAGTCCGCCTTCTTAGCCAGAAGCCTTGTAAGGTAGCCGTTACCAAATCCTACTTCGAGAACTACATCTATAGGGCCGAGTTGTTCCAGGTAATCCGCCAGGAAAAAAGTGTCCTCTGATGGGGGATAAACCTCGCCCTCGTAAATGTATGCTATTAGAGACCCAGAAGCTTCCTGACCTCTGGATTCATGCGGTCCGGAGTCCATGGCGGGTCAAACACCAGGTCGACTTCTACTTCTTCGATGCCTGGAACCTTCTCTTTTACAACATCCTTAACCATTTCGACTAGAAAATAGGAGAGCGGGCACCCGACCGCGGTCAACGTCATCCTGATTTTAACTTTTTTACCCTCGATTTCGACACCATATATGAGTCCTAAGTCCACAACGTTGAAGGGTATCTCTGGATCGTAAACCTCTTTCAGTGCCTCAATAACTGCCTCCTTAGTTATCGTACTCATTATATCCCCTTGTCATATCCGAGCCTGAGTTAATAGGCTTTTCGCTCTCCGATAAGGTCTTGGCCGAGACATAAATGGTATCTAGAACCGCGAGAATCTTCTGGATCTTTTTTGGACCTAGTCCAGGCACCTTCCTCAACTCGGCTGCGGTTGCTGTAAAAAACTTCCTTGGAGTTTTAAACTCGCTTAGTATCCTCTCTGCCAGCTCGTGGCTTATGCCGGGTAAGGAGGCAATCAGGTTTATCTGAGCCACAGGTATGCTCGTATTCACTTTTACGATTCTTTTAACCGGAGGGACATAATGAGAACCCTTCCTCTCGACACGCTTAGAAGTTATGTAGATGAAGAGTGCTGTTTCGTGAGGACCCCCCGTCGTTATCACTGAAACACCTCTTTCAGCTAAAGCTAGTATGGCTCCGTAAGCCTGATTAAGTGAAATACCCCGGTATTTTGTCTCTTGAGATAGAGAGCCTTCAACAATGATTAAGGGGATAGGATAGGCCTGTTTGAGATATCTTGACTGCTCAAATATCCTCTTGTCTAATATTGAGTCTAGGAAGTCTCCAGCTGTTTTCCGTTCAATCCCATAGGTTCCAGATATATCGTAGTCGGCGATGTCAAGCCTCTTAAACTCGAATCTTACACCTAGCCTTGCAAGCTCTGGTATTACAGGCGACCTCCTCTCTCGGTCATCTATGATAACCTCCATGTTCGTATCATCTGATATTCACAGATTTATTTCTGACCTTTTTTCCTCAAATATCGAGAAAAAGTCCTCCTATGATTAGTTCTATTCCGTGAATTTTTACGGGACTTATCCTCAGACGCCTGTCTGTAGACCTCAGCTATAACTGGTAGAAGCTTCTCGGAAACATAATCGATCTTCGAGGCCAGGTTCTCGTAGTATTCTAAGAACAGTTGCTTCATTTCGTCGACAACTTCTGACGGATCTCTCTCACCGGTCGCTATGCGTGCAAGCTGGGCCTCCATTCTCCCTCTTATCTCAGGTAAAACAAGCCTCGGCTCCACCTCGAGAAGCGATACAATAAGCGTTCTGCCCAGTGGAGTTGGAATACACCTTTTCTGACGCACAACGAAGTACTTCCTCTCGATATTGGTGTGTATATGATCCTGCATCGTAGCATCCGTGCCAATACCGTACCGCTTCATGAGGGCGAGGAGCTCGCTTTCACTCAGATAGGGTGGTGGCTGCGTGGTCCTCTCTTCCAGCTTTATGTTCCTCACGTCCAGCACATCGCCTTCAACTAGGTAGGGGAGAGGCTTCTCCTCGGGCTTCGCATAGGGGTAAACATAGTAGAACCCCGGGTAGACTATACGTCTACCTTCAGCTTGGAGCTCGACACCAGCCAAGCTCACCAAGATCTTCTGCCTTTCGACTTGGGCCTTCTCGCTAAGTGTCGCGATAAAGTGGCGTGCAACGAGCTCGTATATGAGCCAGGCTTTAGAGCCCATATGTCTCTCCAGTTGTGTTCTCGTAGCCGCTCTTGTAGGATGTATAGGTGGATGAGCCTTGTCATCCTCCCTCCCATGCGTAGGAGTAAAACCTTTTGTGAGGAGCTTAGACACATACCAACCTGCATCTTCCCAGTTCGTGAACATGCTGGCTAAAGTGTTGAGATTCAAGGTTGGAGGATATATTGTGGTCTCAGTTCTCGGATAGGATATGTAGCCGTACTGATAGAGCTTTTCAGCTATTGCCAAAGCCTCCTTAGGCCTTATATTGAGGAAGGATGATGCACGACTCTCGAAGTCGATGGTATTCAAAGGAATAGGAGGGTTAACGTCCACTATAACCGCTTCAGCACTAGTGACTGTAGCATGTTTTACCTCCTTAAGCTTCTCGTATATTTTTATCGCTTTCTCCTTATCTTCACCTAGATTTACTGATGCCGAGAATATCTCACCGTCAACCTCAAGCTCTGCAATGAGAACATAGTACTTCTTCTTTTTATACTGTTCACGTTCTAGTTCCCGCTTGACAACAAGATAAAGGACTGGCGTTTGACAAGGTCCATAACTCAGAAACTTTCCGGAAGGTAGTTGGGACTTACGCCTCTGGACTGATAGTGTGAGGAGGCGGGTAAACGAGGCACCGATTGTCAAATCAAGCATCATCCTAGCGAAGACTTTTTTTGCCCAGAGCTCGTTGGGGGCTCGCGGCTTGTTTACAGCCGCCAAAATATCACTTTTTGTGACTGCCGAAAACCAGACTCGTTTAAACTCAAGTGATGGGTTGACCTGGCTCATTATTTTTATGACCTCGAAGGCTATCCCTTCTCCCTCGACATCGGCATCGAGTGCTAAGATAACGGTGGATGTCTGATTTGCTAACGTTTTTAAGGCCTTGACGTACTTGTAAGAGCCTTCACGCACCACCCAGATCGGGTTCACAAAAAAGAGTTGTTTCGGCTCGACCGAGTCCCATTTGTTGTACTCGCGGGGAAAGTCAAAGTCTAAGACATGCCCAACTAGTCCTATTGAGAGGTAATCTCCACCCTTATAGCGGAACAAAAAAGCCTTAACACCATCTACGTAAACTGTTTTGTAACCCGTCTCGGCTAAATAACGTGCAAAAGCGAGGGCAACAGCAGGCTTTTCAGCAACAATAACGGCATCGTAGGGCATTAAGGCTACTTCCTCTTTTTCTCCTCCGTCTTAGGGGGCTCGGCGTGCCTTCCTCTTACCCCTATCCCAAGCATCCTCTTTAGTCCATCGTCCAGGAAACGCACGTAAGCGCCGCTTTTGCCCACAAAGGCTCCGTACTCGTCTGGGTTGACGTATACCTCCAGTTCGCCCCCAGCTAGCTCCACCTTTACGATGTGCTTGTGTATCCAACCCACAGGGTGGATGGCCTTAACTATACTTGATAGGTCGTTGGTGAGCTCGATAGCTCTTATCTGTACCCCGGCTTCTTCCTGTGCTTTATTTATCCTCTCACCCTTCCTCCCGATCAACCTACTCAGGGAGTTTTCCTTTACTATTACAAGTACATCAGGAGAAGTCTTACAGGAGTATTTCTCCTTAAGATCGTGAAGCCATACGACGCTAATTATATCCGCATCAGGTGCATGAGACAATAGAATACTTTTAACCCTAACCTCCTCCTCTCTTAGTTGGCGTCTCCTAAGTCTCGTCTCTAGTGCAAGCCTGAACCCTCTCTTTGAACCCGGCCTCACAATGTCTTCCACTCCGAAATCGATTACAAGTGCCCTCTCCTCTCCTAGAAGCAGCTCCCTGGCTATAATAGCGGTATTGCGTTCATTCCCGGTTAAAATTTGAAGAACAGGATCCCCTGCTATAACTAGCTTAGAGTTAGAGCCCATCCGGATTAGGGCCTCTGGAAGTATCGAGGAATCAAGAAACTGGACGTCGTCTAGAAAGACAAGGGTATCGTCGAAGGTTCTACCTGTCAGAAAGCCTGGATCAATGAAAATGAGCCTCCCGCTGGATACGAGATCCTGTAGGCTTTTTTCGTCAACATGACCAGTAACTATGTCATAGAGATAAGATGAGGCCAGCTCATAGTAGAGCTTTCCAAGCTCAACCGAGTTGAATACACGGTATTGCAGTAAGCTAACTAAAGGTCTTGCAACGACTACACGCTTAAACTTCCCTTCGAGGAGCGCGTTAACGGCGTATAGAAGCACTACAAAGCTCTTCCCAGTGCCGCTTGGGCCAAAAACACCTAGGAGGTCGACTTCCCTATTATCTAATGCATTGTAGAGGAGCTTCTGTTTCTGAGTCGCGGGCTGAAACTCCTTCACAGACATCTCAGATCCTTCTGGAAAAAACACCCCAGCTTTTAAAAATATGTTCTTATCTCAACCGTGACAAGGCCCGCTTAGAGCGCATCCCTCTTTGATCTCAAATTAAACGAAAAGTAAAGATATAAACGCGATAAACGCTAACATTCCATTGGTATATTCATGGTTATTTGGAGGCCTGAGCGTGTGTATTTCGGCCCGGCAGGCATGCCGACGACTGTAAAGAAGGGAGGTGTTATAGAGGGTATCGCTGAAGTTAAAAGGCTTGGTCTCGACGCGATGGAGATAGAGTTTGTAAGGAAGATATTCCTTAACGAGAAGAGCGCACTAGACGTTAAAAGTGCTGCTACACAACTAGGAGTCGTCCTGACCGTACATGCCCCTTATTATGTAAACCTTAACAGTGATGACGGGGGCAAGGTTAAGGCCAGTATCGAGCGCGTCGTTGAGTCTGCCAGGATAGGTTACAAAGCTGGGGCATGGAGCGTTTGTTTTCATGCAGGATACTATGGCAACCTAGACAATAAGAAAACGCATGAAGTGATGAAGGAGAGAGTGAAGGTAATCGTTAAGACATTGAAAGATGAGGGGATCGAGATATGGGTTAGACCAGAGACAACCGGAAAGCCCTCACAGTACGGCTCTCTCGAAGAAATACTTGATCTGAGCCTGGAGCTCGAGATGGTTCTACCCGTGGTTGACTTTGCACACCTTCACGCGCGTGGAAAGGGAGCCTTTAAACAGTACCAGGATATTACCCGAATACTGGAACTTATCGAGGAGAAGCTTGGGAGAGAAGGATTAGAGAACATGCATATACATGTCTCGGGAATAGAGTACGGTGAAAAGGGTGAAATCAGGCATCTCAACCTTCAAGAAGCCGATCTGGATTACAAGCTGCTCGTTAAAGCCCTTAAAGAATTTAATGTAAAGGGGGTTATCATATCTGAAAGCCCAAACCTTGAAGGCGATGCTATCCTGCTACGAGATCTCTTTTATGGGTCTTCAAGGAAACGCAAGTCAAGGAAAAGAGAGTCTCTTAATGAGTAGCCCTCTAGAGAGCCCTGTAAAACATATTTTAATTCTCCGATATTTAGTGAGGGGCCTGGAAAAATCTCGGGATCATCTATAACCAGTCGGGGACAAGCCGTATTGATATATGCGTCGAATACACCAAGGTTTTCAATCTTCTCCCTAGACAGGTCGTTGAAAACAGCTATGATCGCTTTCCTGCCTCTCCGTTTTAACGCCTCTTTAACCCTCATCGCTATTTCCATCCTCTTCTGTCCCGGCTTCACCGAGACTATCAACAGGAAACTTGATGCATCCATGGCCCTGGAGAGTGCGTAGAGCCTGGAAGCTAGAACACTCTTCAACTCTACCCGCCTGTAGACCCCCGTGTAGGGGTCAAGCCCCCAGGTGGGCAGGCCTGACCAGATGGCTGCTCCTAACGCGTGGAAAGACCCGCCTGCAACAACCACTATCGCATCGCTTTTACCTGTACCAAGAGAAGAATAGTCACAACCCACCACGAGCCCCTCAAAACCCGCGTAACGTCCAGTTTCAACGGTGAACCCACGTTTTCTAGCAGTTTCCTTCAGGCTGGTGAGCCATGTGATATGCTGTATCGTCGTGGCAAGCCCTATGGACTTTACACCGTTCCTCTCCAGCTCATCCAATAGCTTTTCAAATACGTGTGTAGGATCAACTATAGAATAAGCTGGGATGAATAGTATGGGAGGGTTTTCCGGAGGCTTAAACCATACGGGACCGTGATGACCTATGTGTATAATACCATCAGCCCCTACAGACTTGGCCTCATCTAACGCTAGGTCGCAGCCTCCCCAGGTATGATCAGCTGATAAGAGTGCACTCATACCTAGACTCTCGAGATAGTCAATGACTCCTAGAGCAACGCTCTTGAGGCCGTCTGGGGCTTGTACCAGGATTCTCCTTAGAGTGTTTCTTTTAACCCATCTCTCTATTTCTCTTTCATCAATCTCGTAGCCGTTTACATTCATCGTGAACCGCCCTTAACTGACTGGTCGCCAGCAAATGCCCAGCTCATCGGCATATCTATACGCCTCTTCTAGCTCTTCAGCGCTTGGCCTCCTGGCTATCTCGGGCCACCTGTTAGGCTCGCGCGCGACTAAATGGTCGGGCCGGTACTGTTCCATGAGATTGACGAGAGAGCGGGGGCAATTCTTGGATACCCATTCTAGGACCGGTCTCGTACAGCATTTTACGTGACCGGGAAGTACTAGGTGTCTAATGATGATGTCTCCTCCCCTGTCACAGACATACTTGATGTTTCTCGTTACAACTTCAAAGTATCTTGGCACTCGTGAAAGTCTACGGGCACACTCGTTATTTCCGTACTTGAGGTCTGGAAGCCATATGTCTATCAAGTCGTATAATATCTCTAGCAGCTCCATGGTCATGTACATATTCGAGTTCCAAAGCAAGGGGACGTCTACGTCCATGTATTTTAGCGACTCTACAATTACGTGAGCCTGCTGGTCTGGATTCCCACCCACGTAATTGATGTTCCTAGCCCCCCGTAGATAGAGTTGAACCGCGATCTCAGCAAGCTCCTCCGGCGAAACCTCAACACCATTCTCGGGCTTCGTCGAGATATCCCAGTTCTGGCAGAAAACACACTTGAAGCTGCAGCCCGTGAAGAATATCGTCCCCGAAGGGACCAAGGGGGCCTCTTCACCCATGTGGAGGAAGGCGGAGGCCACTCTAACCCTCGAGTCAAGCCCGCAAACCCCTTTCATGCCGGAGGCCCTATCTACTCCGCAACGCCACTCACAGAGATGACACTTAGCTATAATTCTTCTCAGTATTTCAATCTTTAAGTCCAGGTAGGATTTCTCGGGGATCTTCGACGACAACTCAACTTTTCTATCGAGAAGATCAAGGTATTCTTCTTGAAACTCTTTAGAGACGAGCTGATGAACTTCGTAGAGCTCTTCTAAAGTCATCCTAAGTTCAAAATCCGCCTTAACCCTCTTCGCTACACGATATTTTGCAGGTCTCTCCCCCTTCAAGACCGCGTAGTAGTGGCTTAGCCTGTGCCTAACTTCCTCGTTTAGCCATACAGTAAGCGCGTCGGGCCGTAGATACTCGACTAGACCCATTTCAAGGAATAGTGGATATCTTAGTATAAAAGGTTAAGTCGTGGAGCCTTGAAGCGACATCCTGAGCTTTTTGCCACCTGACCTTTCCTTACGATTATGATGGAGCATTCAACAAGGAATTTTTAAACTATCACAGGAGCTGCAAGCACATAAGCCCTTAAAACTAGGAAAGGTTTTATCCCTCCAGGAGGCCTTCAAGCATGCTCCTTTGCTCCTCGAGCTTCCTGAGCAT